>NZ_JBFUBG010000012.1:0-109588 GCF_056405875.1 Rhizobium sp. P1_E6
AAGATCACCCCTGGTGTTCAGTACTACGGCAACTACTACGGTACCCCGGTCACGACCGGTGTTGCTGACGACTTCGAAGGTCTCGGCGATGCTTGGAAGGTCGGTCTGACGGTTGACTACCAGATCGTTGACAACTTCTACGCCAAGGCTTCCGTCCAGTACCTGGATCCGGAAGATGGCGACGACGTCACGACCGGCTACTTCCGTCTGCAGCGCTCGTTCTAATCTGAACGACGGAACCCCCGGCTTCGTGCCGGGGGTCTTCCAACCCATGAGTTTCTGATCAGAATGACCTCCGATCAGTAACGAGGGACTGGTCCGGTTTTCCCTGCTGGGCCAGTCCTTTGCAGCTGAAAAACGGATATAGGACTTGGAGCGCCGCCACGCTCGCCGGTTTCATCTTTCAGCGGCCTTTTCTCGGAATTTTCCCTGGTCGCACGCACACTTAAAATATGAATCTACCTGTTGTCTTTGATTAGTCGCGCCACATCATATTGCGCGATATGCATCCTGTCGTTGAATGATCTTTTCCGGAAAACTGCGCGTTTGGATAGGTTTTATCCTGGCGGATTCGATGCCATTAATTTGACTGTAACGTGACAGGTGAGGCGTTATAAGCATTTTCAGAGGCTGGCATTCATTAGTGCTGTCGGGTAGGTTTCGATAATGGACGATCTTAACGACTACTTTTATTACGCCGCCGTCGTCTCCAGCGGTGGGTTTGCTTCCGCAAGTAGAACTCTCAAAATACCCCGTTCAAAACTCAGCAGGCGCGTCAGCCGGCTGGAGGATTGCCTGGGCGCAAGACTGATCGAACGCTCCACACGTCACTTCCGGGTGACAGAGATCGGCCAGGCCTTCTACGAACAGTGCCAGACGATTCTCCGAGAAGCCGATCGTGCCAAATCGATCGTCACGGAAGCTCAGTCCGATCCGCAGGGGATCGTCCGCATGGGGTGCCCGCTTGGCCTCGTCGATATTTCGCTCGGCGCAGTTCTGCCCGAGTTTCTGGAGCGTTACCCCAAGATCAAACTGCAGATCATCGGCTCCGACCGGCGCACCGACCTCATCAATGAGCGCATCGATGTCGAAGTGCGGGCGGCCAGTGAGCCGGAAACGCAGACGAGCCTGACGATGCGCAAGCTCGACCGGGCGCGCCGCATCCTCGTCGCCAGTCCCTCGCTTGTCGAGCGCATGGGCGAACTCGGCTGTGTGGATGAACTCGGCAATGCACCGACGCTTGCCATGTCCACCTGGATGTCTTTCCACACCTGGGAATTGGTCGGACCCGATGGTGAAAAGAAGGTCGTGCGGCATCAGCCGCGGCTTACCTGCCGCAGCATGACGGCGATCCTCGACGCCGCACGCGCCGGTGTAGGCTACGGGCTGATCCTCGAACATGCCTGCGCGTCTGACATACAGACCGGCCGCCTGGTTCGCGTGCTGCCGGACTGGCAGACGGTGGAGAGCCAGTTCTATCTCGTCTTCACGACGACCAAGGGCATGCCGCCGGCGGTGCGCGTGCTGATCGATTTCCTCGTCGAGAAATCCAAGCAGCATCAGATCGTCACGACGAATGCGGCGATTGCGGCGCAGTAGGGTTCAGCCGCGACAGCAGCTTTTCGCCGGTCAATTCCCTGACCGCATCCTTGCCGATCCAGTGGGCGGTCTTGTCCGTGCTTGCGGCAAGGCGCTCGGCAAGGGCGAGGGCAGGCCTATGACAGRTGCTGCTGCGTTTGCCGATATTGCGGAGCGCCCAGTTGACGGCCTTGCGGACGAAGTTTCTGTTGTCGGTCGCGTGGGTCTCGATCAGCGGCAGGAAGGCAATCAGGCTTTCGTCCGGATCCTTCTTCCTGTGCACGGCAGCGCCGGCGATCATGGCGAAAGCGGCTCGCCTGACGAATTCGCGCTCGTCGGCAGCAAAGTCCGGGATCAGCGCGTCGAGCTTCGCCTCGACGAACAGATCGGCGGCGCAATCGACAATTTCCCAGGAGTTGAAATCAGCGGCGAGGGTGCGGGCCTCCGTGGCCGTCAGTCTCTTCGGCTCGAAGGTATAGAGCGCCAGCAAGCGCGCTTCGCGGATATCGCTTGCCCACAGCTGTAGCGCCCTGACATGATCCTTCTTCGCCAGCCGGGCAATCTTCTGCAGGTCGGGATTGGAGATGCCGATGGCGGTTTCCGTGACGATGCCGAAACGCGCCATGCCGGCGATATTCTCTTCAGAGCGCAGCGTCTGCAGATGCTCGATCAGGTCTACTGCGCTCGAAGAAGGGCAGATCATCAGGAACGCCAGATCATTTTTCGAGGCGGGCGAGCAGCGAGGACGTATCCCACCTGTTACCGCCGAGCGCCTGTACATCGCCGTAGAACTGGTCGACGAGTGCCGTCAGCGGCAGCCTGGCGCCATTGCTGCGGGCCTCGGTCAAGATGATGCCGAGGTCCTTGCGCATCCAGTCGACGGCGAAGCCGAAATCATATTTGCCCTGGTTCATGGTCTTGTGACGGTTTTCCATCTGCCAGGAGCCGGCCGCACCCTTGGAGATGACGTCGACCACTTTTTCGATGTCGAGGCCGGCGCGCTTGCCGAAATGCACGGCTTCGGCAAGGCCCTGCACGATGCCGGCGATGCAGATCTGGTTCATCATCTTGGTCAGTTGGCCAGAACCTGCCGGACCCATTAGGCCGACCATGCGGGCATAGGCGTCGATGACGGGCCGCGCCATTTCGAAGACGGCTTCATCGCCGCCGCACATGACGGTCAGTACGCCGTTTTCCGCACCCGCCTGGCCGCCGGAAACCGGCGCATCGATGAAGTCGACGCCCTTTGCCTTGGCAGCTTCGTAGAGTTCGCGGGCGACTTCGGCGCTCGCCGTCGTGTTGTCGATCAGCACGGAGCCGCGCTTCATAGACTTGAGCACGCCGTTTTCGCCTGATGTTACCGAGCGCAGATCCTCGTCATTACCGACGCAGACGAAGACGAAATCGCAGTCTGCGGCAGCTTCGGCAGGCGTCGAGGCGGACTTGCCGGAGAATTTTTCCACCCAGGCGGCGGCTTTTTCCGCAGTGCGGTTATAGACGGTGACGTCGTGGCCGCCCTTTGTCTTCAGATGCCCCGCCATCGGGAAACCCATGACGCCGAGACCGATGAAAGCGACTTTCGCCATATGCTGTCCTCCGTAACTGCTTGCAGACTGGTTTCGAGGATTAGCGGAAACGGCTGATGACGGAAAGCCGCAAGGAGGGGCGAGGCGGCTTCTCTTGGAACAAAATTTCTCCAAGCCGAAAGAAATGGGGTCAGGAAAGTTTCAGCGATCGCGAATATGGTAATTTTAATTGTCGATCTAACTTATAGACTAAATCATCATCATCCCATCGAAACGAAGAGGTCGACGCATCAGCAGCGCCGGCCAACTAAAATGGGGATAGAGATGATTACACGTCGACAGACGCTCGGGCTTTTCGGGGCCGCTGCCGCGACCGTCATTCTACCAGCAGTTCGGCCGGCCCGCGCCGCCGCCACCGAATTCCGCATCGGCTGGCAGAAGAACGGCGTACTGGCACTCGCCAAGCGTCGTGGCGCCTTGGAAAAACGGCTTGCCGATCAGGGGATTACGGTGAGCTGGTCGGAATTCACGTCCGGCCCGCCACTGCTCGAAGCGCTCGGCGCCGGCGCTCTCGATTTCGGTGCGACGGGCGACGTGCCGCCGCTCTTCGCGCAGGCAGCAGGCGGTGCGCTCTATTATGTCGGCGTTTACAGGGGCAGCCCGGCGGGCTCGGCCATCCTGGTGCGCAAGGATTCGCCGATCAAGACACTGGAGGATCTGAAGGGCAAGAAGGTTGCCTTCAAGCGCGGCTCCAGCGCCCATAACGTAACGGTAAAGGTCTTACGCAAGGCGGGGCTGAAGCCCGACGATGTCGAGCAGCTCGATCTTGCGCCGCCGGATGCGGCCGCTGCCTTCAAGAACGGCAGCATCGATGCCTGGTCGATCTGGGATCCCTATCTCGCCATCGCCGAAGCCGATCCGGATACACGCATCCTGACGACGGCCGAAGGCATCGTCGATTCCTACAGCTACTTCCTCGCCAACAAGGATTTCACCGACGAGAACGGCACCGTCATCGTCAATGTGCTGGACGAGCTCGCCAAGGTCGGCCGTTCGGCGCAGGACAATCTCGATGCGACGATCAAGGAGCTCTCGGAAATAACAGGCGTTCCCACCGAAGTGACGAGTGTGACGCTGCAGCGCCCCGGCGCCGATCTCGGCAGCGTGACGACGGTGACGGACGCGGCAGCCGCCTATCAGCAGGCGCTTGCCGACGAGTTCTACAATCTCGGCATCGTGCCGAAAAAGCTGACGACCGGCGATATCGTCTGGCGTCCGAAGGCGAGCTGATAGCCGCCCAGGCTAGCTTACTCTCCTGCAGCTTGGGGCGGGGTCCTGCGGGCCGCGGCATGGGAGCATACCCATGCTGCGGAACGAGGCAAAATTATTCTCCAGACCGAGGCAGAATAGCAAATTGATATTGTCGATATAATTGGTCGCCTATGTCACGATATCCCCAATGGCTGATTTCAGATATCCATAGCAAGGAATGCGCTCATGACCGCTTCATCCGACCCGATCAATTTCCTCTGGTTCATCCCGACATCCGGTGACGGCACCTATCTCGGTTCCACCGATCTCAATCGCGCCCCGGAAATCGGCTATTTGACGCAGATCGCCCAGGCGGTGGACCGTCTCGGTTATTCCGGCGTGCTGCTGCCGACGGGTGTCGCGTGCGAGGAATCCTTCGTGATGGCCTCGGCGCTGGCTGCCAAGACCGAGAAGCTGCAGTTCCTGGTCGCCATCCGTCCGGGTACGGCATCGCCCGCCTATTATGCGCGCCTTGCCACCACGCTCGACCGCATCTCCAACGGCCGCCTGCTGCTCAACATCGTGGTCGGCGGCAGCCCGGCCGAGCTTGCCGGCGACGGCATCCATCTGCAGCATGACGAGCGTTATGCCCATGCCGACGAGTTCTTCCATGTCTTCGAAGAGCTGCTCGAAAAGGGCGTGGCCAGCTATGACGGCAAATATATCAAGGCGACCGAAGCCCGCCTCGGCTTTCCCTCGGTGCAGACGCCGCGCCCGCCGCTCTATTTTGGCGGCTCTTCGGATGCCGGCATCGATTTCGCCGTCGGCCGCGTCGACAAGTATCTGACCTGGGGCGAGCCGCCGGCGCAGGTTGCCGAAAAGGTTCAGAAGGTGCGTGCCGCTGCCGCCGGCAAGGGCCGTGACGTTTCCTTCGGCATCCGCCTGCATTTCATCGTCCGCGAGACGGACGAGGAAGCATGGGAGGCAGCCGATCGCCTGATCCGCCATCTCGATGACGAGACGATCGCCGAGGCGCAGGAGCGCTTCGTCAAGGAGTCCGACTCCGTCGGCCAGAAGCGCATGGCAGCGCTCCATGGCGGGCGCCGCGACAAGCTCGAAGTGTCTCCGAACCTCTGGGCCGGTATCGGTCTGGTGCGCGCCGGTGCGGGTACTGCGCTCGTCGGCTCGCCGAAGACGGTTGCTGCGCGCCTCAGGGAATATCAGGAGGTCGGCATCGATACGGTCATCGGCTCCGGCTATCCGCATCTGGAAGAGGCCTATCGCGTAGCCGAACTGCTCTTCCCGGAACTCGGCATCGAGCGGGACGCACAGCGCCTGAGCTTCAACAATGAGTTCGGCCGCAAGAAGGTCTTTGCCGGCGGCAGCCATGGCGGCAACCTGAAGGTCGTTTCCGGCTCCTGATGCCGGAATTGCTCTGAACCAAAGCGCGAGGATATCATCCATGTCGACTTTCGATACGCCGTTTGCGCGAGTTGCCGCTGAAGCCGGCAAGCCCAAGGCAGGTGGGGGCAGGGCAGGTTTCCACCTGCCGCTGCCCGGCCGCGACAGGTTGTTGCCCTATCTGGTGCCGGTTGCGATCATCGCGCTCTGGCAGATCGGCTGTTCTCTCGGCTGGATTTCCTCGCGCATCATGCCATCGCCGGCCGATGTCGCCTCGGCCTTCTGGACGACGACGATGTCAGGGCAATTGCCTGAAGACGTGCTGGTGAGCAGCGCGCGCGCCTTTGCCGGTCTGCTGGTCGGCGGCTCCATCGGCTTCCTGCTCGGCATCGCCAACGGCGTATCAAAGCTTTCCGAACAGCTGACCGATACGACATTGCAGATGCTGCGCACCATTCCGCATCTGGCGATGATCCCGCTCGTCATCCTCTGGTTCGGAATTGGCGAGGAATCAAAACTGTTCCTCACCTCGCTCGGCGTGCTCTTCCCCGTCTATCTCAACACCTATCACGGCGTTCGCAATGTCGACCGCGACCTGATCGAGATGGGCAAGGTCTATGGCATGAGCGGCTGGACACTGTTTCGCAAGGTGATCTTTCCCGGTGCTCTTCCGTCGATCTTCGTCGGCCTGCGCTATGCGCTCGGCATCATGTGGCTGACGCTGATCGTGTCGGAATCGATCGCTGCTTCCGCGGGCATCGGCCATATGGCCAATAATGCCCGCGAATTCATGATGACCGATGTCGTGGTGCTGGCGCTCGTCATCTATGCGGTGCTCGGCAAGCTCGCCGATGTCGTCGCCCGTGCACTGGAGCGCCAGATGCTCAAGTGGAACCCGGCTTACGCCAAGTAGGAGACAGGTCATGACCGTCATCACGCATGAGCGTTTCCATCCTTCCGAACCGGTGGAATTTACCGAGAGCCCGACGGTAGCGGCAGGCGCAGGCGCCGCAGCGATCACGCTTTCCGGCCTCGAAAAGAGCTTTGATGCCAACCGGGTATTGCGTGGCATCAACCTGCATATTCCGGCCGGCCAGTTTGTCGCCGTCATCGGCAAGAGCGGCTGCGGCAAGAGCACGCTGCTGCGCATCCTGATGGGCCTCGACGAACCGACCGGTGGAGAGATCAGCTTCGAAGGTGCCGATGGCGCCGAGATCCAGCCGAATGCCCGTATCGTCTTCCAGGAGCCGCGGCTTCTGCCCTGGCTCAGTGTCGCCGACAATGTCGTGGTTGGGCTCGGAGAAGGCGTCGAGAAGAGGCGGGCGCGCGAGGAAGCAAAAGCCGTTCTCGATGAAGTGCAGCTTGCCGAAAAGGCCGGCGAATGGCCGGCGCGCCTTTCCGGCGGCCAGCGTCAGCGCGTGGCGCTGGCCCGCGCGCTCGTCAGCAAGCCTGGCATTCTGGCCCTCGATGAACCGCTCGGTGCGCTGGATGCTTTGACCCGCATCAGCATGCAGCAATTGCTGAACCGTGTGTGGCGCGAACTCGGCTGCACCACCGTGCTCGTTACCCATGATGTCAGCGAGGCCGTGCACCTTGCCGACCGGGTGATCGTATTGGAGGAGGGGCGCATCGCGCTCGATCTCGCCATTCCCTATCCGCACCCGCGCCGCCACGGCAATCCGGCGCTTGCGGAGCTCGAAGGGCGGCTCCTGTCGGCGATCCTCGGGAGCGATGGCGGGCACTAGGCTCGCCATTCGTCGCCTTCCGGAAGGCGGGCAAGTGACATTGCGTCGCTGCAATGGCACGAGGCGAGACGCGAGGGCGGATCATCCGCTAGATAAGGGCAGGTCCGCATCATCGCGAGACCTGGCATTCAATCAGAGCGGATCACTCCCATGACCATTCAACTCTACGGCTTCTGGCGCTCAAATGCGGCTTTTCGCGTCCGCGTCGCGCTTGCCCTGAAGAAACTGCCTTTCGAGGAAATCGAAATCGATATTCTCTCCGGGCGTCAGTTCGATGCTGCTTATGCCGAAGTGAACGCCGAGCATGTCGTGCCCACGCTGGTTCACGAAGGCCATCGCGTCTTTCAGTCGTTGGCGATCATGGAATATCTCGACGATATCCATCCGCAGCCCCGCCTGATGCCCGAGGATGCCAAGGAGAAAGCCTATGCTCGGTCGCTGGCGCTGGTTGCCGTCGCTGATGCCCACCCGCTGATCGTGCCGCGCGTGCGCAAACATCTCGGCCAGGCATTCGGCGCAGATGCATCCGCGATCGAGACATGGTGCCGGCATTGGACGACGGAGGGACTTGCGACCTACGAGCGCCTGCTCACCCGGCGCCCTCCGGCACCGTTTGCGCTCGGAGGGGCCCCCGGCATTGCCGATATCTGCATCGCCGGCCAGATCGTCTTGGCCGAGTTCAACAAGATCGACCTATCGGCCTTTCCCTCCCTGGCAGCTCTCGGGAGACGCTGTTTCGACCTTCCGGAATTTGCGCAGGCCCATCCGTCTCGGCAGGCCGGCTACTCGAACGCTCACTAGCAAGGCGGGCGCCCGCTATTCCTGCGGCCGGAACTCGTCCGGCAGATTTTCCTTGTAGGGGTAGAACTTGAAATAGGGCAGCGCCTCTTTCAATGCTCGGGCGAAGGAGGGGCGCTCCAGCAGGCGGCGGTAATAGGCTTCGAGGCCGGGACGTTTTTCGGTGAAGGGCACCAGCGTGCGGGCGTAGAAGAGGGCCGGGGCTGCGGCGCAATCGGCCATGGTGAAGGCGTCGCCGGTGATCCAGGCTTTTCCGTCGATCTGCTTTTCGACCATGTCATAGGCGAGGGACAGCATGCCGCGCGCTTCATTGACGCCATGCGGATCGGCCGCCCCTTCCGGGCGTATCCGGTCGATGACGATTTTCTGCATCGGCACCTGCACATAGAGATCGAAGAAGCGGTCCCAGAGGCGAACCTGCAGGCCGGCATTGGTCTCCTCGGGGACGAGGGATACCGGGCCGGGATAATGCCGGTCCAGATATTCGACGATGACGCTGGTTTCGGGAACCGTACTGTCGCGCGTCTCGTCGCGCAAAATGGGAATCTTGCCGACCGGCCAGAAGCGCAGCAGATCGGCGCTCGACTGTTCGTCGGCGAGATCGACGAAGCGATTTTCGAAGGGCGTTCCGTTTTCGTAGAGGGCGATCAGCACCTTGTGGCAGAAGGAGGCAAGCGGATGCTGGTAAAGAACGAGCGCCATGCGTTGACCTTTCCTGAGAAAATCAGGTCAGGACATTAGCAAGGCGCCCGTAAAATGCCACATGGCACGTTCAGCCCGTGTAACGCGCCGTCACCAGATGGCCGGGGCTCGGAAGGCCTTCCTGCATGCGCACGTTGATCACCATCATCTCGATGAGCTCGAAACCGGTCGCAGCCAGGCGCTCGCGAATATAGGTCTCGGTATGGATGAAACGCTGGTGCGGACCGACCATGTAGGAGCGGGTTTCAGCCGGCTCTTCGGGCAGGGTTTCGGAGGAGAAGATGAAGATGCCACCGGGATTCATATTCTCGGCTGCGCCGAAAAACAGCGGCTCCAGCGCGCCGAGATAGGGCAGCACGTCGGTGGCGGTGATCAGGTCGAAGGGGTCCTCGTCATTGTCGTCGAGGAAATCCTCGACCTCGGCGACGAAGAGCGTCTCATAGATTTCCTTCTCGTCGGCGATGACGACCATGTTTTCGGAGATATCGATGCCGATCATCTCCTCGCAGAGATCGTTCAGCGCGCTGCCGGTGAGGCCCGTGCCGCAGCCGAGATCGAGCATGCGCTTGAAGGGGCCGAGCTTCAGATCCTGCAGGCGCTGGCGCACGAGCATCGGCACATGATAGCCGAGCTGCTCTACAAGCACATCTTCGAAGACTTCGGCATGCTGATCGAAGAGAGTTTCCACATAAGCGTCCGGCGCTCGAACCGGCGTTTCGCCGCGGCCCATGGAAGCAATGCGGACGGCCGCGCCGCCGTGATCGTCGGGATCGATTGCCAGGACTTCCTGATAAGCCTCGACGGCCGCATCGATATCACCGGCTTTTTCAAGCTCGAGAGCGCGGTTATAGGCTTCCGCGAGAGCGTCTTCGTCGATCTTCTTTTTGTTCATGCGGGCGTTGTAGAGCCCACAGCTTACCATCGCAACTGCAATTTCAGTGCAGTATGAATTCGCCCTTAAGGGAGCGCCATTCCGTTGCTGAAATGAGCCTGCGGTGGATATAGCGCACCGAATGCAGCGGTCCGTCCAGTTTTTCCTGCCAGAACTTCAGGAAACCACGCATTTCCGGAAAGTCCGGGGCGAGGTCGTAGTCCTGCCAGACATAGGTCTGGAGAAAGGCTGGGTGATCCGGCATGTGATAKAGGATCTGTGCCGTTGTCAGCCCGTAACCCTTAAGCTGCTTTTCCATGTCCTTGTGCATGTTGTCTCGCTTCTTCTTGTTCCCACTCAGCGCTTATTAACGCAGTATGAAATGAGATCACGCCGTGGTTAACGGAAGCTTGACAGATACCGCATAGAAGAGCTATTTATTTTTGATTTCAATGACTTGGCAGCAGGAATGGGAGAGTGCTGCCAAGCCTCATCAACGCTTCAGGTGGCGCGTCAGACGGCGTTCGATCCAGTTCCAGAGGTGGCGCAAGGCTTCCACGATGGAGAGATAGAAGATCGCCGCCCAGAGATAGGTCTGGTAGTCGAAGGTGCGCGAGAAGGCGTAGCGCGTCTCGCCCATCAGGTCGAGCACGGTGATGATGGCGACGACGGCCGAACCCTTGATGAGCAGGATGATCTCATTGCCATAAGGGCGCAGCGCCACAATGAAAGCCTGCGGCAGGACGATCTTGCGGAAGGCGATGGCCTTGTGGATGCCGAGGGCAGCCGCCGCCTCATGCTGGCCGTGGGGCACGCTTTCGATGGCGCCGCGCAGGATTTCCGCCTGATAGGCCGCGGTATTGATGGTCATGGCGAAGACGCCGCAAAACCAGGCATCGCGGAAGAACCACCACAGACCGACCGATTCCAGCTGTGGCCGGAACGCGCCGAGGCCGTAATAGACCAGGAAGAGCTGGGCCAGCAGCGGCGTGCCACGGAAGAAATAGATGTAGCCGTAGGCGAGCCAGTTCAGCACGCGGTTTTTCGACATGCGCGCCATGGCGAGCGGCAGCGACAGGACTGCGCCGCAGACGACGGAAAGGCCCACGATGCTGAGCGTCATCCACAGGCCGTGCAGATAGCGAGGCCCATAGCGGGTAAACTTCTCCGGATCCCAGCCATTGATGACGGCGTAGACCAGGAGTGCGGCAAGCAGTGCCCAGAATGCCACCAATATATTGCCGGCGAGGCGTGAGGCCGTGACCGGCTTTGCCACCGCGCGGGGTGCCGGCTGCGGGGGAATCAATGTTTCAGCGTAGCTCATCGACGAACCTCCGAGCGCTTGGCCCAGCGGTCGACATAGACGAGCAGGAAAGACGAAAGGATGGCGAGCGCCAGATAGAGACAGCAGGCAATACCGTAGAAGAAGAAGGGCTCCTTGGTCACGCGCACTGCGACGCTCGTCTGGCGCAGGATATCCGCAAGGCTGATAATCGACACATAGGACGTATCCTTCAGCAGCACCATCCAGAGGTTCGTGAGGCCCGGCAGGGCAATGCGCACGAGTTGGGGCAGAACGATGAGGCGCAGCGTACGACCACGGTGCAGGCCAAGCGCGTCTCCCGCTTCATACTGCCCTTTGGGAATGGCGCGGAAGGCCGAGAGCAGCACTTCCGAGCAATAGGCGGAAAAGACGACCGACAGTGCGATTACGCCGGCAAGGAAGGCATTGATTTCGACCGGCGGACCACTATAGCCGGCGAGATCCAGCAGATACTGGATGAGGATCTGCATGCCGTAATAGATGATGAAGAGCGTCAGGAGCTCCGGCAGACCGCGGAAGATCGTGGTGTAGACGCCGGCCGCAAGCCGCAGCGACTTTTCTTCCGATTGCTGGCCGAGGGCGACCAGAAAACCGATGACGAGGCCGATCGGCAGGGTGACGACCGCCACCGAAACGGTGACCTGCAGGCCGAGTGCGATCTCATCGCCCCAGCCGGTATCGCCACAGGCAAGAATCGTCGACTGACCTAACCAGGTGAAGATGCCGACGGGCCCGCACAGTGGATCGACGATGTGCACAATCAGGCTCCAGAAGGAGCCAAGCGCGGAAAATAATCCGCCCATGCCAGAATTCCCCTCACGGCTTTTGCCGTTTTGATATTGCCACCTTTGTCAAACAAAAATGGCGGAAGAGCAAGCCTTCCGCCATTATCTTCATCGGCCAGATAGCGAATTTATCATTCGCCGTAAACGTCGAAATCGAAGTACTTTTCCTGGATCTTCTTGTACTCGCCGCTGGCGCGGATCGCGGCAATCGCGGTGTTCAGCTTTTCCTTCAGCGGGTCACCCTTGCGGATGGCGATACCGGCGCCGTTGCCGTTGATTTCCTTGTCGACCGGCAGGGTCGTCAGGATCTTGCAGCAGGAGCCCGCGTCGGACTTGACCCATTCGGAGAGAACGACGACGTCGTCGATGACGGCATCGACGCGGCCGCTGGAAACGTCGAGCTTATATTCGTCAGCCGTCGGGTAGAGCTTCAGCTCGGTGTCGGCGAGATGCTTCTCGGCGTAGTTGGCATGGGTCGTGGAGGTCTGCGCGCCGATCACCTTGCCCTTGAGGCCGGCAACATCAGTGATCGTGGAGTCCTTCGGCACGGCGATTGCCGGCGGGGTGTTGTAATACTTGTTGGAGAAGTCGACGAGCTTGAGGCGCTCGGGCGTGATCGACATGGAAGAGACGATCATGTCGAACTTCTTGGCGTTCAGAGCCGGGATGATGCCGTCCCAGTCCGTGGACACGAAGGAGCAGTCGGCCTTCATTTCAGCGCAGAGCGCCTTGGTGATATCGATATCGAAGCCTTGAATGGTGCCACTGGCGTCGACGAATTCGAAGGGCGGATAAGTCGAGTCCGTGCCGATCACATATTTTTCGCCGTCGGCAAGAGCCGCGCCGGCAAAAAGAGACATTGCCGCCATCGAGGCAGCAGCAAGGAGCTTGGTGGAAATGCGCATGAGGATCCTCTCTGTTGGTGGCTCCGGGTCTTTTTGTTTTTCGCCGGAGACCGCACACTTCGACGGTGCCACCACCGTCTTGCGGCGATAATCAAACCTTTTTTCGCAAAAATGCAACAGGAATCCCCGAGCAGTTGTGCGCTGCAATCTGCGGCCGTTATGAACGCCGCCCGACTGCAATGTTCAGCTAGGGTTAATCCTCCCCTACCTAGCTTCCGGAACAAATCGACATTTTGGCGCTTTCGGATTCGGCCGATGCTTAAAATGCCTTGATTGCGGGGCAGTGAGCCCCGGTCGAAGTCAAAACAAGGACGAGGAAACCCCTGATGGGCATGAAATCCAGACTGTTTGCCAGTGCGGCCTTTCCGCTGCTTTCCCTTGCCTTTGCGGTGCCGCCGGTGGGCGCTTACGCCGCAGTGAGCAGCGTGCCGCAGGGCGCAGTTCGCCCCGTTGTCGAAGGAAGCTACGAGGTGGCGCAGGATGCGCCTTCGGAAGAGGAACTTCTGAAAAAGAAGAAGCAGGAACTGGAGCAGCAACAGCAGCAGGAGGCGCCTGCCGAAAAGCCGCAGCAGAGCGAAGCACCCGCCGAGAGCGCTCCGGAGCAGAAGCCGAAGCGTCAACGCGAGCCCGAACCGCAGGCGGCACCAGAGGCCCAGGCGCCGGCCGCTGAAGAACCCGCCCGTCCGCGCCAGCGCCAGCGCGAAGCCCAGCCGGAACAGGCAGCCCCCGATCAACAGGCGCCCGCCACCGAGGAACCGCAGCGTCCGCGCCGCCAGAAGCAGGCACAGCCGGAACAGCCGGCCGAACAACCTCAAGCAGAGCAGCCCCAGGCCGAACAGCCAGCACGTCAGCGGCCGCGCGACCGCAACAAGCGGAACAGCGAACAGGCCGCACCGGAGGCCCAACAGCCGGCCGAACAGGCTCCGGCCGCCGGCGAGGCTACCCAGCCCGCCGAAAAGCCGCGCCAGCGCCCGCAGCGCCAGAAGCCTGAAACCACCGAACAACCGGCAGAGCAGACCACGCAACAGCCTGCCGAGCCGCAGCAGGGCGGCAAGCGTCCGGCCGCCGGCGGCAAGAAGCCCGCGGCCACCGAGCAGCAGGCGGCACCAGCAGGCGAAGCGCCTATGCCGGCCGAGAAGCCCGCAGCGGCTGAACAGCCCGCAGGCGAGAAGCCTGCCGCCGAAAAACCTGTTCCGGCGGAGAAGCCGGCGACCGCTGAAAAGCCTGCCGCCGGCGCAGCGCCCGCCGATGGTCAACAGGCCGAGCAACCTGCCGCAGGCCAGCAGCCCGAACAGCCCGCGGTCAACGCACCCCAGCCGGGCGAACCGCCGGCAGCAGCCGCGCCGCAGCCGGCCGAACAGGCGATCCCTGCACCCGAAAAGGTCACGCCGCAGGAGCTGGACCGCCGCAAGGAGATCGCTAAGGATCCTGCCAAGAGCAACGAGACCATCGTCCTGCCGGTCGAAAATGGTGCCGCCGTTCTCGACAGCGACAAGGATGCCGATCGCAGCCAGGGCAGGCAGGGCCGTCGCGATCGCGATCGCCAGCGCGCCGACAGCCGGGATTTCAAGCTGCCAACCTCGGATGCCGAGGCGCAGTCACTCAGCGCCACCCAACAGCGTGCGCCGGTGCAGATCGAGGCCATCACGCGTGAAGAAGGCCGGCGCATCGACCGCCGTCCTCAGTTCGCCCAGCCGGATGGCGCGCGTTATGGCGAGCGCGCGGACGACAGCCGCGTCATCATCCAGTTCGGCAACCGCACCGTGGTACGCAGCGATGACGACCGCCGCTTCCTGCGCGACGGCGAACGGCCAAGCTATGAAGAGCTTTCGGGCGATCGTTACCGCGAAACGATCATGCGGCCCGAGGGCTATCGCATCGTGACGCTCCGCAACCGCTATGGCGACATCATCCAGCGCTCGCGCGTCGATGCCCGCGGCCGGGAAGAGGTGCTCTATTATTCACCTGAGCTCTACGAGGATCCGGATCGCGACTATTTCGAGGATCCGGGTGCCGACCTGCCGCCGATGCGCCTGCGCGTGCCGCTGAACGACTATATCATCGACACCAGCACCGATCCGGACCGTGACTATTACGAGTTCCTGAGCGAACCGCCCGTCGAGCCGGTCGAACGCGTCTATTCGCTGAACGAGGTGAAATATTCCGCCCGTATCCGCGACAAGGTGCGCCGCATCGACCTGGACACGGTGACCTTTGCGACGGGCAGTGCGGAAATCCCGATGACCCAGGCCCGCACGCTGCGCAAGGTGGCCGACGCGATCAACGAAGTGCTCGACAAGAACAAGAGCGAGACCTTCCTGATCGAAGGCCACACGGATGCGGTGGGTTCTGACCAGAGCAACCTGATCCTCTCCGACCAACGCGCTGAATCGGTCGCCAACGTGCTGACGGACGTCTACGGCATTCCGCCGGAAAACCTTGCGACGCAGGGCTATGGCGAGCGCTATCTGAAGGTGAATACGGTCGGACCGAACCAGGAGAACCGACGCGTGACCATCAGGCGTGTCACACCTCTGGTGCGGCCGGTGGCGCAGAGGTAATTGGTTACCGGTGTGATTGAGGAGGGCGGGGTCGCGAGACCTCGCCCTTTTGTTTTGTGGATTCGACGGCGCGGCGCGTCTTCCGCTTCTCCTCAGCGGGGAGAATGTGGCCCGAAGGGTCGGATAAGGGGCCGCACAGTAGAACATGTGCCGTCTTCGCTTCCGCTCAGACGTTCGCTCCTGGCGTCGCTCACCGCCTCATCTGTCCTATCGGACATCAGCCGGGGTCGAGCCGCGGGTCTTGACCCGTCCTCAGGACCCCCGCTGGGGCGAAGGGGGAGCAAGCCCAACCGTCTGTGCAACAAAATCCGCGATCGCGGCTGTATCATCCAAATCAAACACCGCGAGCCCTGCAGCATCCTCCACCTCATGATCCGCCGCAATCGCCACGATATGCGGATCCTCCGGCGCCAGAGGATCGCGTCTCGCCGCCGCCAGCCGCCGTGCCTCGATCTTCGGGATCGGCTCGCGCTTGTAGCCCTCGATCAGCACGAGATCGCAGGGCGCCAGCCGCGCCAATATCTCCTCGAATGTCGGCTCTGCCGCACCGCGCAACTCGTGCATGATCGCGTAGCGGGTGCCCGAGACGATCGTCACCTCATGCGCGCCGGCCTGGCGGTGGCGGTAGCTGTCGGCGCCGACCTTGTCGATGTCGAAATCGTGGTGGGCGTGCTTGATGGTGGAGATGCGATAGCCACGGCGGGTGAATTCCTCGACGAGGCGAACCGCAAGGCCTGTCTTGCCGGAATTCTTCCAGCCGGCGATGCCGAAGATCTTCTGTGTCATCCCCGCATCTTTTGTCATGCGCGAAGTGCCTCCAGCCAGCGTTCGGCCTCCATTAAATCATCAGGCGTGTTGATGTTAAAGAAGGGGTCGAGGACGCTGGCGCGGGTCGGATGCAGCGGGAAGGGCACTTCCGTAACGTCATGACGCAGGAGGAAGTCTCGCACGCGGCGCTTGTCGTCGGTCTTCACCCATGTTGCGAGATCGGCCGCCAATGCGGTTGGCCACAGGCCGAAGACCGGATGGCTGCGGCCTTGCGAGGCGGCAATGGCGATACGATCCGGGTGGTCGAGCGCGGTCACTAGCCGGCTAACGAGATCAGTGGGAAAGAAGGGGCAGTCGACCGAGACGGTGACGACATGGGTGGCGGGCAGGCCCGCGCCATAGACCATCGCCGCATGGATGCCTGCCATCGGACCCGCCTTGCCGGGAATGCGGTCGGAAACGACCGGCAGGTCGTGGCCGCCGACTTTATCGGCATTGATGGCGATCTGCGTGATCTGTGGTGAAAGGCGGGACAGCACGTGGTCGAGCAGGCTGCGGCCGCCCAGTGTGACGCCCGCCTTGTCGCGGCCCATGCGCGACGAGCGCCCGCCGGCCAGGACGACGCCCGGAATGGTCGATTGGTCGAGCACGAAGTCAGTCATGGCGATCCCTCGGACTATCACACGGGCGAGCGGGGCGCTGATTCCTGCGCGACCGGCGGCACATGGCGCTTGGCTTCACGATAGAACGTATAGAGGCCAGACGCGATAACGATGGCGGCACCCACGAGCGTCCAGAAGTCAGGCACTTCTGCAAAGAAGAAGAAGCCGAGCAGCGAGGAGAAGATCAGGCTCGTATAGCGGAAGGGCGCGACGAAGGAGATTTCGCCGGTGCGCATGGCGACGATGACCGACTGGTAGCCGACGAGAACAAGCACGGAGGCGAGCAACAGATGCGTGAGCGAGGTGACGCTGACCGGCTCCCAGCCGCCGAGGAAGGGGATCATCAGCGCGCCGAAGATCGCGACAGAGATCGCCGTCACGGTCGTGATCATCAGCGAGGGAATGTCCTTGCTGATGCTGCGGGTAGCGAGATCGCGGCCGGCAGTGGAGGCGACGCTGCCGACGCAGAGAAGGGCGGCGGCGGTAAAGCCCTCGGGGCCGGGGCGAATGATGATCATGACGCCGATGAGGCCGACGAGGATTGCCATCCAGCGACGCCAGCCGACAGGCTCCTTGAAGAAGAGTGCCGCGCCGAAGGTGACGACCAGTGGCAGGGACTGGAGGATCGCCGAAGCATTGGCGATCGGCATCATGCCGAGCGCGGTGATATAGGTGACGGCTGCAATGATCTCGCAGGCGATACGCAGTGCGATGATGGGTTTGACCATGACCCGCCAGGGCCGCAATGCGCCGAACTTCCAGGCGATCAGATAGACGAGGATACTGGTGAAGAGGCCGCGCAGAAACATGATCTCCCCGGCATTCATATAGGAAATGACCGATTTGGAGAGTGCGTCGCTTGCGGAAAAGCCCGCCATCGCCATGCTCATATAGATGGCGCCTTCGGTATTGCGTGATCGCGGCATGCTGGAGAATCCCTTACCTTACAAGCCCTTTTAGAAGGGAACGGACGACAAGGGAATCGGAGGAATGCCACACCTCGGATAATTCGTTGCTGCAGTGCGGCACAACCTGCCGTAAGGAAAAGCAAATCCTTGTGCACCTGCGGCAAATATTAGAAATATAAGGATAATTCCCAAATCTTCCGGTTGCGGATTAAGGTTGTATCAACCGATTCAGCCAAAGATGCGACCACTCTCCATGATGGAGGATGCCGCCGAACCATCCGGAATGATTGCGGAATGGACGGTTCCATCAGTTTCAAGGCGCCGCTTCCCATGCACTTCATCGACCGACTTCTGCAAAGCCGTCGTATCGTCACCAAGGTCCTGCTGTTCGTCATTCCGCTCGTCGTTCTGATCGCCGGCGTCGGCATCCTCGGTTACCACACGGCCAATATCCTGAACGGCCACATGACGGTGACGCGGGCGACGATCGAGAACATCTCCGATTTCGAGAACCTGCAGGCAGCGCTGCAGGAATTCGTGTCCGACCCGTCGGATGCGAGCAAGGCGGATTTCGGCAAGGCGATCGATGCGCAGGAGAGCGGCGTGGTGCGCCTCAACGGCCTGCTGAAGACCGACGACCAGCACAGCCAGCTCACCGAAGTCAGAGGCCTTGCCGCCGCCATGCGCAAGCAGCAGGAGGTGCTGTGGGGAGTGCGCCAGCGCGAAGATGCAAGCGTTGAGGCTATGAACAAGACGGTGCAGGCGATCTCTGTTGCGGCTGAGGAGGCCGGCGGCCAGACGGATCTGGTTCGCAAGGATTTCACCGACAAGGAAGTCTTCGCCAAGGCACTGCTTTACGATACCGCCGCCTTCAAATCGCTGACCGACATCATGGGCGCGATGCGCGTCGATATCCAGATGGGGTTCACGCCGGAGGAGCAGATCGAGGCAGCCCAGCAACACATTGCAAAGATCCTTGCGCAACTCGATGTCGCCAAGAGCATGGTGTCCAAGGACGGCCAGCCGCTGATCGGGCAGGTCTCCGAGACAGCCGGCAAGCTCGATGCTCTGTTGAACGGTACCGGCACGCCGGATGAAAAGGCTTCCGGCATGGCGCCGATCCTGACGGGTTTCGTCAACACCGAAGGGCAGATGACGCTGCAGGCGGCCAAGAACAGCGATACGGCATCTGCCCGCTTCGTCAGCCTCGACAAGAGCATTGCCGAACAGCGCGAGTTGCTGACCTCGGTCGATCAGGTGCGCGAGATCACCGACCGCCTGCAGGTGCATGTCAGCCAGATGCTGAGCGCACGTGTTGTCGCGTCGCGTGAGGTCGTTCTCGCCGATCTCAAGGCGCTGACCGAAACCGCGGCGAAGATTTCAGCACTCGGCGCCAACGATGCGGTCATGAAGGCCCTCTCGGACGAGGTCGCCTCGGCTGCCGCTTCGCTGACATCAGGTTCGGCCGACATGCTGAAGGCGGCTGCGGACTGGAAGGCGGCCCGCCAGCAATCCTCCGAAATCCTCTCCGGCGCCATGGCCTCGCTTCGCCAGTTCGTAAGCCAGGCGCAGGAACTCGGCAAGGAAGACAGCGAGCGTTCGGCCAACGTCTCCGTCTTTGCGATGATCCTCGGCACGCTGCTTGCCATCGTCGGCGGGTTGATGCTGGTCGAGACGCTGCGCGGCCCGCTGAAGCGCGTCTCGGATGTGATGACACGGCTTGCCAATGGCGATCTCGAAGTCGCCATCGAAGGCCGCAGCCGCGGCGACGAAATCGGCGACATGGTGCGCTCGGTCGCCGTCTTCCGGGATGCGGCGGTTGAAAATGTCCGCCTCGAAAAGGAGGCCGAAAGTGCGCGGGCGCTGTCGGCCGATGAAACGAACCGCCGCGCCGCCGAGCGCGCCCGTATCGAGGCCGAGCAGAAGCAGGCGCTGAATGCGCTCTCCGACGTGCTGCAGCAGCTCGCCGAGGGCAATCTGGAAGCGGGCATGCGCAGCGATCTCGCCGACGATTTCGTCGAGATGGCCGATACTTATAATCACGCCGTCGAGGCGCTGCGCCAGACGCTGTCGGATGTGCGCGGCGCGACTGTCGAGATCAAGGGTGGCACGGGCAACCTTGCATCTTCCGCCGACGATCTTGCCCGCCGCACCGAACAGCAGGCGGCCGCACTTGAAGAAAGCTCACGAGCGCTGCGTCACCTCAGCGACGTCGTGCGCTCCACCGCCGACCGCGCCAAGCAGACGGCGCATTCCGTCAACGAGACGCAGGTTTTCGCGACCCGCTCCGGCGAAGTCGTCGCCAAGGCTGTCGATGCCATGGGCGAAATCAACCGCTCGTCCGACAAGATCGCCACGATAATCGGCGTGATCGACGAGATCGCCTTCCAGACCAACCTCCTGGCGCTGAATGCCGGCGTGGAAGCCGCGCGTGCAGGTGAGGCGGGCCGCGGCTTTGCGGTCGTTGCGCAGGAAGTACGCGAACTGGCCCAGCGCTGCGCCAAGGCGGCCCGCGAGATCAAGGAACTGATCTCGGCAAGTTCCGGCCAGGTGCAGAGCGGCGTGCAGCTGGTCGAGGAAACCGGCCGGGCGCTCGCCGAAATCATCAGTCATGTCGGTGGCGTACAGCGCCTCGTTGCCGAGATTTCAGYGGCAACCGGCGAACAGTCGACCGGCATCCACGAGGTCAGCAAGGCGGTGCATGACGTCGAGCTCATCACTCAGCAGAATGCGGCGATGGTGGAAGAAAACAACGCCGAAATCCAGGGCCTGCGCCAGCGCGTCGACATGCTCTCCGACAAGGTCAACCGCTTCCGCACCGGCGGCGAGGACGAGGTGCGTGGCTATCAGCGCGCGGACGGCCGCTGGGGCGGCCGGGCTGCTTGAGCTAGCCCATCAGGATGATGTCGAAGAGCCCGCGGTCTTCGGACCGCGGGTTTTTTCTTTTGAACAATTTGGCGATCCGGTCGTTTTCCAACCATGTCCAACAAAGGAGATTTTGGAATGGATTGGAACCGTGTTGAAGGCAACTGGAAGCAGATGAAGGGCAAGGTCAGGGAACAGTGGGGCAAACTCACTGACGACGACCTCGACCAGATTAATGGTCGACGGGAGCAGCTCGAAGGCAAGCTCCAGGAACGCTACGGCTATGAAAAGGATCGCATCCGCAGCGATGTGGACACCTGGTACAACGGCCAGTCCTGGCACTGATAACAATCTAACGTCAGTAGTAATTCCACATCAGAAAGACTTGGCCCCGCTTTTGCGGGGCTTTTTTTGAAGCCTAGCCCAGCGTTGTCCTCGCGATGCTGAGGACCCGCGCCAAATCCCATATGGGGCTTTGCGTTACAGAAGGGGTCCAGGGTTCGCGGTAGCTTCAGCTCATATAGCCGCCATCCAGCACCAGCGGGCTGCCCTGCATGAACGATGAGGCGTCCGAGCAAAGCCAGAGCACACCTTCGGCAATCTCGTGCGGCGTGGCGATCCTGCCGATCGGCGTCTGGGCGATGATGGCCTCGGCGATCTCGGGACTCTTCTTCATATGGCTCTCGACCGCGGGCGTATTGACCCAGCCGGGACAGATCGCGGTAATGCGGATGCCTTCGCGCGCATATTCGAGTGCCGCACTTTTCGTCAGCCCGATAACGCCGTGTTTTGCGGCTGCATAGGCCGCGCCGCCCGGAAAGGGATAGCCGCGCAGGCCGTCGACGGATGAATTGTTGACGATGACGCCGCGACCGTTCTTCTGCATGGCCGGGATCTGATGGCGCATGCAGAGGAACACCGATGTCAGGTAACCGTCGATGGTCTTGCGCCAGGCATCTTCACCGAGGTTTCCGACTGGTGCGCCACGCCCGCCGCTGCCGCCATTATTGAAGGCGTAGTCAATCCGCCCATGTTGCTTGAAGATACCGGAGATCAGCCGTTCTACGGCCTTGCCGTCAGCCACGTCGCATTCGATCCAGCTGGCGCGGTCAGCCGGCAGGCTGGCAAGCGCCTGTTTTGCGCGCTTCTCGTTGCGGCTGGCGATGACGACCGTTGCGCCCTCACGCGCAAAGCCCTGCGCGGTGGCAAGGCCGATGCCTGACGATCCGCCTGTGACGAGGGTGATCTTGCCCTGCATTTCCGGGTAGCGTTTCGGTGGGAGATCAGCGGGCATTCGACGGCTCCTGTTCACGCAGTTATCACATGGGACAGCGCCTTGCCGGTCCTTCGCGTTGCTCGGGGCATTCGTGACTGCAATCGATCACTGGATCGATTGCTGCCGCTCTGCGGGACCGTCACTTACCCGCCGGTAACACTCATATGCCGGGCGACAGCCGGCCGCTTGTGGGTGCGGTCGATGATGAAATCGTGGCCCTTGGGCTTGCGGGTGATGGCCTCGTCGATTGCGGCGTGGAGCAAGCCGTTGTCTTCGGTGCCTCGCAGTGCTGCGCGCAGGTCGGCGGCATCGTTCTGGCCGAGGCACATGTAGAGTGTGCCGGTGCAGGTGAGGCGCACGCGGTTGCAGCTCTCGCAGAAATTATGGGTGAGCGGGGTGATGAAGCCGAGGCGGCCGCCGGTCTCTGCGACCTTGACATAGCGGGCAGGGCCGCCGGTCTGGTAGTCGATATCGGTGAAGGAGAACTGCCGTTCCAGATCGGCCCGCAGCTTGGAGAGCGGCAGGTACTGGTCGGTACGATCCTCTTCGATCTCGCCCATCGGCATGGTTTCGATGACGGTGAGATCCATGCCGCGGCCATGCGCGAAGCGCAGCATGTCGGGCATTTCCACCTCGTTGAAATCCTTCAGCGCCACGGCATTGAGCTTGATCTTCAGGCCGGCTTTCTGGGCGGCATCGATGCCGTCAATGACCTTGGCGAAATCGCCCCAGCGAGTGATCCTGCGGAATTTTTCCGGATCGAGCGTGTCGAGCGAAACGTTGATGCGGCGCACGCCGCAGTCATACAGCTCCTCGGCGTGACGGGCGAGCTGCGAACCGTTGGTGGTAACAGTCAGTTCATCGAGGCCCGAGCCGATCCGGCGGCCAAGCTGGCGCACCAGGTGCATGATGTTCTTGCGCACGAGCGGTTCGCCGCCGGTGAGCCTTATCTTGCGCACGCCCTTGGCGATGAAGGCGGAACAGAGCCGGTCGAGCTCTTCCAGCGTCAGCAGATCCTTCTTCGGCAGGAAGGTCATGTTTTCCGCCATGCAATAGGTGCAGCGGAAATCGCAGCGGTCGGTGACGGAGACGCGAAGATAGGTGACCGCCCGCCCGAAGGGGTCGATCATCGGTGATGCATCCGCAACCAGCGGCGCAGCATTGCCTATCGTTCCGACTCTGGTGTTCACATCAATCTCCGTGCTCTCCTCAATGTGGGCATATGCTATTGTGGCGTCAAGGGAAACAGGCCTCGGGGGCAGGCCAATTTGAGCTTGCGCTGAAAAAGATCAGCGCCTACTCCTCGCAGAAGAAGAGGACATAGTGATGAGCGATATCTGGCCTAGCGAAATCAGGGTCTCGAAAGACCGCCAGAGGCTGGTGGTCAGCTTCAATGACGGGCAGAGCTTCGATCTCTCGGCCGAGCTGCTGCGCGTGCAGTCGCCGTCTGCCGAAGTGCAGGGGCACGGGCCGGGGCAGAAGGTAACGGTGCCTGGAAAGCGCAACGTCGCCATCGTCTCCGTTATCCCGACAGGCAATTATGCCGTGCGCATCGGCTTCGACGACATGCATGACACCGGCATCTACACATGGACCTATCTGCGCGAACTCGGCGAGCGCGGCTTCGAACTCTTCTCGGCCTATGAGGAAGAGCTTGCGGAAAAGGGAATGAGCCGCGACGTGGCGGAAAAGCCGCGCTGATCGCAATAAACTGAGGGGCAGACGAGGGGGCACATGACGGAAACACATAATAAGAGCTGGCTGCGAGCCCACGGGCATACCGGCAGCAGGGTCACATTCCTGGAACTCTTCTTCGATCTCGTTTTCGTCTTTTCCATCTCGCAGCTGTCACATGCCCTCTTTGCGCATTACACGCTGCTGGGTGCCGCCGAAGCCGCATTGATGATGTTTGCCGTCTGGTGGGTGTGGATCTTCACCGCCTGGGCGACGAACTGGCTCGATCCGGAGCGCATGCCGGTACGATCAATGCTGATCGTGCTGATGCTGCTCGGCCTCGTGCTGTCGGCCTCCATTCCCGATGCCTTCGGCGAAAAGGGCCTGCTGTTTGCCTGCGCCTATGTGCTGATGCAGGTCGGCCGCTCGGCCTTCACCACCTATGCGATGCGGGCTTCCGGCCGTTCGGCGACGATCAATTTCGTGCGCATCACCACCTATTTTGCCGTTGCCGGCATATTCTGGATATCAGGCGGTCTGCTGGAGCATGAAGCACGGCTGGTCTGCTGGGTAATCGCGCTCCTGATCGAATATTCCGGGCCGGCGCTCGGCTTTGCGGTGCCGGGCCTCGGCAAATCCAAAACGGAAGAGTGGGACGTTTCCGGCGCGCATATGGCGGAGCGATGCGCGCTCTTCATCATCATCTGCCTTGGCGAGGCGATCCTCGTTTCCGGCCGCACTTTCTCCGAAATGGAATTCTCGGCCATGACCGGCGTGGTCTTCCTGATCGGCTTTATCGGCACGGTCGCCATGTGGTGGCTCTATTTCCGCTTCGGCCATGAGCGGGCGGCGCATCGCATCGAGCATGCCGATACGCCGGGGAGCCTTGCACGACTGGCCTTCACCTATGCCCATATCCCGATCCTTGCCGGTATCATCGTGCATGCCGTGGCGGTCGAATGGATGTTCGAGCATCCGCACGAGGCGGGCAATCTCGCCGTCGCCGCCTCCGTTCTCGGCGGCTCCGGCCTCTTCCTGATCGGCAATCTCTGGTTCAAGGGTGCGACCAGCGGCCGCCTGCCGCTCTCCCATCTCGCCGGCATCGTGATCCTCATCCTCTGCACATTCTTCGCGCCCTTCATGCAGGTCTATGTGATGGGCATTCTGGCGGCACTGGTGCTGATCATCGTTGCAGCCTGGGAATACAAATCGCTGACGCGCGGGCCGGCGGGGCCGGTGCTCCACTAACCCTCGTCTCTCAAATCCTGCAGCAGCACACCGATGATGCGCTCCATCGAATCGGCGGTTGCCATGCATTGCTCGATCGGCTCGGCCGAGAGCGTGCGCTCGATGAGGCCGGTCTGGATGGCCATGGCCTCCTCGGTCAGCTTGCGGCCCTCTGATGTCAGGTGCAGGCGCAGCACGCGTTTGTCGCGCTCGTCGTCGCGGCGCACGATCAGGCCGCGCTTTTCCATCTGCGGCAGCAGCATGCTCATGTTCGAGCGGCCGACCAGCAGTTTGCGGGCCAGCTCCTGCTGCGAAATGCCTTCGAAGCGGTAGAGATTGACGAGAATATCGAGATGCGGCGGCTTGATATCGAGATCCGATAACGAGCGCGCCAGGGATTGTTGCATGAGCTGGCAGGCGCGAGCCACCGCGATCCAGCTGCGAAAACGCGGATGATCCCAGGGTAGGGATTGATTTTTGTTCATCGTTGTACTTTATTGTTCAGTGTTGAACATTATCGGAATCCCATCATGGCAAACTTTGCGCTTGAGGTCACCCGCCTCGGATTTTCGCTCATGCAATCCGTTTCGCCGCGTCTGGCGGGCGAGGCCGCCTTCCGGCTCTTCTGCCGCACGCCGTCTGCCAGACCGAAGGGCGAGAAGGCGAGGGCGGCGCATGCAGCGGGTGTTGCCAAGCTCGCCGGGGCTGAGCGCTTCCTGCTGCCCGTCGATGGCAGGCGCGCTCATGCCTATAGGCTGAACGGCGGGGCGCTCGGGCGGCGCAAGCGCTATCTCGTCACGCATGGCTGGGGCTCCGGCATGGCCTATATGGCAGATCTCCTGACGATGCTGGCGGATACCGGCGCGGAGGTAATCGCGCTCGACTTTCCGGGCCACGGCCGCGCCGGCGGGCGCTTCCTGCATATGGGGCTGGCCGTAAAGGCGATTGCGGCGGCGCAAGCCCGCTTCGGTCGCTTCGATGCCGTGATCGGCCATTCCTTCGGCGGTGCGGCACTGATGGTTTCGGCCTCCCGCATGCTTCCTGATGTAAAGGCCGTTTCGGCCGAGCGCATGGTGCTGATCGGTTCGCCGAGCGAAATGCACTGGCTGTTTACCGATTTCGGCCGGATGCTGCGGCTGAGGCCGGCGGCTCAGGCCGCACTCGAGGATGTCGTGCAGCGCGTCACCGGCCGGAGACTGGAGGAGTTCGACGCGGGAAAGACTGCCGCAGGCATCGGCAAGCCGGTACTGGTCATCCACGCCGAGGACGACAAGGAAGTCAGTGCCGCCCATGCGCGGCGTTATGCGGCTTCCGGCGGGCATGTGCGCCTGTCCTGGGCCAACGGCTTCGGCCACCGACGCATCATGTCGGCCGCCCCTGTTCTTGGCGAGGTGGCGGCGTTTCTGGCGGAGGCAAACATCAAGAAACCTGCTGAGATCATTCCGATTTTTGAGCTTCCGGCGCGCCGCGCATCGGTGTAGCGTCCGGCCGGTCGCAGGGCAGGCGGCCGGCACCATGGCGGGACACAGATGAAGATCATCAGCACTATCGACGAGCTCAACGAAATCTATGGCGCGGGACTGTCGCAGGCCTCCGTCGACAAGGTGACGAAGGTGCTGACGCCGCTCTATCGTGGAATGATCGAGATCTCGCCCTTCGTGGCGCTTGCGACCGTCGGCCCTGATGGCCTCGACTGCTCGCCACGCGGCGATCTCGGCGGCGTGGTGCGCATCATCGACGATACGACGCTGCATCTTCCCGACTGGCGCGGCAACAACCGTGTCGATTCGCTCTCCAACATCGTGCGCGATCCGCGCCTTTCGCTGATGTTCCTCATTCCGGGCTCCAACACGGTGATGCGCATCAACGGCCGCGGCGTCGTTTCCAACGACGAGGCGCTGCTTGAAAGTTTCGAGATGGACGGCAAGCATCCGCGCACCGTCGTCGTCATCAGCATCGTCGAGGTCTATTTCCAGTGCGCCCGTGCTGTGATGCGCGCCGAGCTGTGGAACGCCGAGCATTTCGTCGACCCGGCGAACCTGCCGACGCCAGGCCAGATGCTGAAGGATGCGGTGGGTGATTTCGACCACGAGACCTATGATCGCGAATGGCCGGTGCGGGCTGCAAAGACGATGTGGTGAGGTGAGGGCGTCACCGGGGTGACATAGACTAAAAGACCCGCCACAAACCCCTCCCCACAAGGGGGAGGGGTTTTGACAAGACATGCCGGACAGCCACTCATCTCCATGTTCTCGGACAGGCCCGACGTGTCGAAGAGATGCAGGAGACTATGTCAGGCCGCTACTCTTCTCGGAAAGAGCACGGCGTCCGATGCTGTTCTGACACCATCGACGACAAGCTCCTCCCCATAGAGTCGAGGCACCTGAATCCCCAGCCTTCCGTGCAGCGCCCCAGCCGAACGCGGCAGGAAGGGCAGGAGGCAGCGTGCGACGATCGCCAGCCCATAGACCTGCTCGGCAAGGCATGCACCGAGACGATTGACTGTCACCTGCCGTTCAGCGGGCGTGAGGTCGCCAAGCAGCGCCTTCGCATCCGCCCATGGTGCGCGTTTGGCAAAGCGCCGGTTCGCCTCACTGACAAAGGCGAAGATATCGGCAAGACCGACATGCAGCTCATAAGCATCGAAAGCCGCGGCCACCTTCTCTGGAAGCCGCGCCGCCTCCTGCGTGAAATCACTCTCCTGCAGCGGCGGAACGACCCCGCCGAAAGCAGACGAGACAAGCGCCAGCACCCGGTTGGCGAGATTGCCGAGCTGGCCGCCTAGCTCTCCTGTCCATGCGGCTTCCAGACGGTCGGCAGAGAAGTCGCCATCGTCGCCCGAGCGTATATGCCGGAGCAGATAATAGCGCAGTGCATCCGGCGTGCCGTAGGCATCGATAATGCTATCCGGATCGATACCGTTGCCTGCCGATTTGCCGATCTTCCTGCCATCGACCGTTACATAGCCATGCACCGATATCGACGACGGCGGCGGCAGGCCGGCCGAGAGCAGGATGGCCGGCCAGTAGATAGCGTGGAATTTCGAGATGCCCTTGCCGACGATGTGGATGCGCTGGCCGTCACCTGCCCAGTAGCGCTTGAAGAGTGTCTGATCGGAGCCGTAGCCGAGCCCCGTCAGATAGTTCGCGAGCGCGTCGAACCAGACATAGACCACCTCATCTCCATCAGGGACGGGAATACCCCAGCCGCGCGCCCGCTCGGTGCTGCGTGAGATGCTGATATCCTGAAGGCCGCGTCGCAGAAGGGCCACCACCTCGTTGCACCGGTGCGCCGGAACGATCGTGAGTTCGCCGCTCTCGATGAGCTGCAGGATCCGGTCACCATAGCGGGACAGGCGGAAGAACCAGTTCTCCTCCCTGACAAGTTCGAGGGGGACGCCATGTTCTGGGCATCGGCCGTCAACGAGTTCTGCGGCCTCGTAGAATTGCTCGCAGCCGACGCAATAGAGGCCTTCATAGGCCTTGCGATAGAGGTCGCCATTCTCAGCACAGGCATTCCACAAGGCGTGCACGCAGGCGACATGCCGCGGGTCACGCGAGGTGCGCACGAACTCATCATTGGAGATATCGAGCCGCGTCCCAAGCCGCTCGAAGCGGTCGGCATTCACATTGACGAAATCCGCCACGGGCAGGCCGGCAGCTTCCGCCGAGCGGACGTTCTTCAGGCTGTTGTCATCGGTGCCGCCCTGAAAGCGGACATTTTTGCCGAGCAGGCGGAAGTGGCGGGCATAGGCATCGGCCTGCACGAGTTCGAGCGCAAAGCCCACATGCGGGGCGGCGTTCACATAGGGGATCGAAGTGGTGATATAGGTCTTGTTCATCGGTTGATCCTTTCGAGGGCTGGTTGCCCCGCGAGACGGATCGTCAAATGAAAAGACCGCCTCGAGGGCGGTCGTTGTGCATTCTGGACGCACGAAACCCGCCACGCTATGAGCGCAGCATCATCACTGACGTGTTGATGACGGTTCTGTCCATGTAGGATGTGGTATCATCGGGCGCGAAATCAGACAAGCGCGGTCTCAGGCATTTTCCGTAGGATGAAATTTCAATGCCTCAACCAGCATCGTGAAGGCGGGCGAGGGATGCCGTCTTGACGGGTAGTAGAGGTGATAGCCGGGAAAGGGTGGCGACCATTCATCCAGCACCTGCACGAGACGCCCGCTGTCCAGATATTGCCTGACGACGTCTTCGTGGACAAAGGCCAAGCCATAACCATCGAGTGCCGCCCTGATCATCTGCGGCACGCCATTGAACGCGACCTGCCCGTCGACCCTGACGCGCATCTCATGTCCGCCGCGTTCGAACTCCCAGGGGTAGAATCCGCCATAGGTTGGCAGGCGTATGTTGATGCATCGATGCGCCGTCAGCTCCTGCGGCGAGGCGGGCGCCGGTCTTTCCGCCAGATATGGAGGAGCGCCCACGACGATCATTCGCGCCAGCGGCCCAATGCGAACGGCGATCATGTCTTTTTCCACTTGGTCGCCAAGCCGGACGCCGGCGTCGAAGCGCTCAGCAACAATGTCCGTCAAAGCCAGATCTGCGATCAGCTCGACCTTGATATCGGGATAATCGGCCAGGAATTTCGACAGCTTCGGCCACAGAAGCGTGTCGATCGCATGTTCGCCCGCGGTTATCCTGAAACTTCCCGCAGGCTTTTCCCGGTATTCGCTCAGCGCCGACAGTTGTGCGTCGATGCTGCCGAATGCCGGGCTGAGGGTTGCCAGCAGTTGTTCGCCTGCCGTCGTCGGCGCGAGGCTGCGCGTCGTACGGGTCAACAGGCGAACGCCCAACCGTTCCTCCAGCCGGCGAATGATGAGGCTCAGCGACGACTGCGATGTTCCCAGACGCGCAGCCGCCTTGGTAAAACTCCGCTCCTCGGCAACCGCCAGAAACGCCATGAGATCGCCCAGATCCTCGCGCCGCATTTATTGACCTCCGATATAAGTCCAATCTCATATTACCGCCTAATCGAAACAAAAGGCAGGGTCTATGGTGTCGGGCAGTGACACCAGCCTGCCAGTAATGGATGGAGCCTCGATCATGGCATGGTCAAAAGACGAACTGACGCGCATCTCCGTCTCCGATGATCTGCATATTTCGCCTTTCCGTCATGGCGGTGTCACCTATGGCACGCCGACGTGGATCTGGTCGGCCGTGGTCGACGGCGCCCTGTTCGTGCGCGGTTACAATGGCCAGGCTTCGCGCTGGTATCAGGCGGCGCTGAAGCAGAAAGCCGGGTGTATCAGCGCAGCAGGCATGACGGCGGACGTCACGTTTGAGCCGGTTGCTGATCCGGCAATCAACGACAGGATCGATGATGCCTACAGGGTGAAATATGCCGGAAGTCGCTACCTCGATCCGATGATCGGGGCGCGGGCAAGGGCCGCCACGATCCGCGTCGAAGCGGTCMGCACCTCATAGACCCGAATGGACGAAGCATTGCCGAACTCTCATACCTCGCACCACACGTCAGGTCTGACGGTAACATGCGCCTCATCCGCAATCGGTCACACTGCACAATCCGTGCATCGAGAACAGGAGAACCAAATGGAAAAGCGCAAACTCGGACAGGGCCTTGAAGTCTCGGCATTGTCGCTCGGCGCCATGGGATATGGAAAAGCCCGTGAACTGCCTGACAGGACCGAAATGATCTCGCTCATGCGCAGCGCAGTCGAGCGCGGGATGGACTTCTTCGACACGGCCGAAGTCTACGGCCCCTTCACCAATGAAGAAATGGTCGGCGAAGCCCTGGAACCGCTGCGTGATGAGGTCAAGATCGCGACGAAGTTCGGCTGGGATGTCGATCCTGTTACCGGCATCCATCATGGCAGCGTCAACAGCAAACCCGATCATATCCGCCGTGCGGTCGAAGGCAGCCTCAAGCGTCTTCGCACGGATCATATCGATCTGCTCTATCAGCATCGGGTCGATCCCGATGTACCGATGGAAGATGTAGCGGGCGTCGTGAAAGATCTGATCGGCGAGGGGAAGGTGCGCTGGTTCGGCCTTTCGGAGGCTGGTGCCGGCTCCATTCGCCGCGCCCATGCCGTGCAACCGGTCGCAGCACTGCAGAGCGAATATTCGCTCTGGACCCGTGAGCCCGAAGCTGAGGTGATCCCAACGCTCGAGGAACTCGGTATCGGCCTGGTGCCGTTCAGCCCGCTGGGCAAGGGTTTTCTGACCGGGAAGATAGGCACGGGGACGGAGCTCGATAAATCGGATATGCGCAACAACATTCCGCGCTTCGCACCGGAAGCGCGCGAGGCCAATCTGGGGCTGGTCGACCTCATCCGGCGCATCGGCGAAAAATACCATGCAACGCCGGCGCAAGTGGCGCTTGCCTGGCTGCTCGCACAGAAGCCCTGGATCGTTCCCCTGTTTGGCACCCGCAAGCTGGAGCGCTTCGAGGAGAATATCCGATCGCTGAGCGTTCAGTTGACGCCTGATGATCTCAAGGAAATCGAAACGTCCAATATCAAAATCCAGGGTGCCCGCTATCCCGCCGAGCACATGCGTCGCGTCGGGCTTTGACCGGCGGCCATGTCGCTTCGGTTTTAGCTGAAGGCCGGCATGGCTGCTTTCCAGCCATTGTAAGCTATCCTGCGCTGTCTTGAAGCGCATTGAGGATGCGGTGGCGATGGAAGCGTGAGAACCGGCGGCTGCGCGTGCGCCGCAGTCAGGTACGAAGTCGAAGGCGAGCCGTATCAATCCGGGCTCTGCCACTGTACCAAATGCCGGAAGCTGACCGGTTCCATCTTTTCGGCAACGGCGAACTGGCGGCGCTCGAAGTTCAAGATGGACGGCGAGATCAGCACCTACGACAAACGGTCGTTCTGCCCAATCTGCGGATCGCGGCTGTTCTTCATGTTCGACGATGGCGTGGAAGTCTTTATCGGCACCCTGGATCAGGCACCGAACGACATCCACCCCATGGTCGAGGTCTGGACCATCCGCCGCGAACCCTGGCTGCCACGGGTTCCGGATGTCCGGCTCTACGATGAAGACGAGCACGCGCCGTCAGATCGGTAGGCACGCGGGTTGTCAGTAGAAGGTCGATTTGAACGGAACGATTGCCGAGCCCATGGCGGCGGCGTCGCCTGAAATATCCGACACAATGAGCTTGGGGTGCGGGCGAGGCACGCCGTAGCGCGGGCGGCCGAAAAGTTCGGTGCGTTCGCTCAGCATCTGTGCCAGTCCCGGCGGCACCTGGCCGCCGAAGACGATTGCCTGCGGGTCGTAGATCGCCCAGATGGCGTTGATGAGACGGTTATAGGCGGGTGTGATCTCCTCGACCCATTCCGCCACGCCCGGCCATTTCGGATCGAAATTCCTGCGCAGGTAAGGGATCGACGGCACGTCGACATTGTGGCGCTTGAGCTTCTCCAGGAGCAGCTGCAGGGCAGGGCGTCGGATCATCTCCTCGTCGTCATACATGCCCGAGAATTCGCCGGCATTGCCGTTGCCGCCGGCCAGAAGTTCGCCGTCGTTGATCAGGCCGCCGCCGAAGCCGTAATTGAAGCTCAGATAGGCGAAGTGCTTGATGAAGCGGCCGGCGCCGAACATCGCCTCGGCGACAGCGCCGGCGCTACCGCCGTTCAGCAGCCAGACGGGCTTTTTGAAGAGATCGCTCAGAAGCGGTCCCAGCTCGATCAGCGACCATTCATGCAGCGGCATCGAGGCATTGTATTTTGTCCCTGATATCAGAGCGCCCGCAATGCCGAAGCCGATGCCGAAGAAGGTCTCGTCATCGAGGCCGTTCAGCTGCTGCATTTCGGCAATGCGTTCTTGCACGCGATCCAGCGCCTGGTTCATGCCCAGCTCCCTCAGCGAGATGTCGCTTTCACCGAGCACATTGCCTGACAGGTCCACCAGGCAGATGTCGACCACGTCGGAATTGACGGAAATACCGGCCGAATAGGCATGGAGTCCGTTGAGCCTGAGCATGGGGCTCGGCTGGCCGCGGCCGAGGCCCGGCTTGGGAGACCCCAGCGAAACGATACCGCGCTCGACGAGCTGGTCGATGATGCGATGGACCGATTGCTGTGTCAGATCCGTATGGCCGGTGATCTCGGATCGCGACAGGCCGGGGTTGCGCCAGATAAGCTTCAGCAGGCTGCGTTCATTCGCGGAGACGACGATTTCTTCTCCCGGACGCCGGAACCGGGACGCAATCAACGGTTCGGGAAAATAAGCCATGACGCACCTCGAATATACTACAAAAGTGTAACTGCAACATATATGGCAACCGCAGGTGCCTGCATAACGGGCTTTATGCTCTCAATCAAGTCGAACTACGTCATCGATTTGTTACACACAAAGTGTACTAACACGGCCGTTCACGATCCGGACGCTGATCCGGCGGGTTTCAAATTCAGGCGAGGGCAAAATGAAGATTTCCATTCTGGTGGCTGCGGCCGCCCTGATGACGGCTGCGTGTTCTTCTGCGCAGGCTGCCAATTTCGAATTCTGGTACGGCAATACGGGAAGCGTCGAAAAGGCGATCCTGGCGCAATGCGAAGCCTTCAATGCGTCGCAATCTGCCAATCACGTCACCTGCGTCGGGCAGGGGAGCTATGAAGTTTCCATGCAGAAGGCGATTGCCGCCTATCGCTCGAACAAGCATCCGGTGCTGATCCAGTTCTTCGATGCCGGCACACTCGACCTGCTTTTGTCCGACGCCGTCGTTCCGGTTCAGGACGTGCTGCCCGATGTCGACTGGAACAGCTACATCAAGGGCGCGCGCTCCTATTACGAAACATCAGGCGGCAAGCTCTATTCGCAGCCCTATAATGCCTCGACGCTGCTCTTCTACGTCAACAAGACGGAGCTCGAAAAGGCCGGCGTCACCGAGATGCCGAAGACCTGGGAAGACATCATCGAAGCTGCGCGCAAGCTGAAGGCATCAGGCCATGAGTGCCCCTACGTCACCAATGGCGAGCCCTGGTCGATGTTCGAACAGTTTTCAGCCCGTCACGGCCTGCCGATCGCTTCGCAGCATAATGGTTATGACGGCTTGAACGCCGAATATGTCTTCAACACCACCTTCGTCGCCAAGCACCTGCAGAACCTCGTCGACTGGCGCAAGGAAGGTCTCGTGAAGATAGCCAGCGACACCAAGGCCGGCAATTACACGGCCGCCTTCAATTCCGGCGAATGCGCGATGATGGAGAATTCCTCCGGCTCCTACACGGACTCGTCCAAGGCCTTCGACGGAAAGTACGAACTCTCCGTCAGCCTGACGCCGATGTACAAGGGCTATGAGCGCCACAACACCTTCGTCGGCGGCGCCTCCATCTACATCATGAAGGGCCACGAGCAGGCCGAGATCGACGGCGCCAAGGCCTTTCTCGATTTCCTGCGCAAGCCCGAACAGCAGATGTTCATGACCGCCTCCACTGGCTACGTGCCCGTCACCAATGACGTGCTCGATGCGATCGCCAAGAGCGGTGACGCCGGTTCGCGCAAATATGCGACAGCAGCCGTCGGCATCGAATCGATGAACGAGCCCGGCACGCCCGATACGCGCGGCATCCGCCTCGGCTTCTACGTGCAGTTCCGCTCGGTGCTGCTGGAAGAAACCCAGAAGGCATTTGCAGGCACGCAGACCATGCAGGTGTCGCTCGATAACGCCAAGAAGCGTGGCGACGAACTGCTACGCCGCTTCGAACAGACCTACAAGACAGCAAAGCTGCCCTGATCCATCTCCGGTGCGGCGCTTCCCCGTCGTCGCACCGGCTTTTCTCGAAATGGACATGCATGATGTCGTCGGAATCTTCGCTTTTCAGCCATCGCTGGCTGCCGCTTTTATTGGCCGCACCGTTGCTGCTGCTGATCCTCGTCTTCTTCTATGCGCCGATCGTCCAGGCCTTCTACTGGTCCTTCTTTCTTGAAAGACCCTTCGGCGGCGGGTCGGAATTCGTCGGCTGGGATAATTTCCGCCGTGTGCTTGCCGATCCGGAATTCTGGAATGCCGGCTGGCGCACCGTCGTCTTCATGGTAGTCGCCTCGTCGCTCGCGGTCGCTCTGCCGCTGATCCTGGCGGTGGCAGCGGACCGGAAGATTCGCTTGTCGATGACGGCCCGCAACGTGCTGGTCTGGCCGAAGGGGGTGGCGGGTGCCTCGATTGGCGTCGTCTTCGCCTTTGTCTTCAATCCCTTCGTCGGCATACTGGCGCCGATCAACCATTTCTTCCCGGGCGCATGGGCACCGGGGCTCGATGGCACTGACGCTTTCATCACACTCATCGTCGCGCATGTCTGGAGCGGCATTCCCTTCAATTTCGTCATCCTCCTCGCCGGGCTGCAGTCCATTCCGCGCACGATGTATCAGGCGGYCGCCATGGATGGCGCAGGACCCTGGCGGCGCATCTTCGATGTGCAGCTGCCGCTGATCATGCCGCAGCTTTTCCTGACGCTGGTGCTGGAATTTACCGAAAGCGTCACCTCCGCCTTCGCGCTGATCGACACGATCACCAAGGGCGGACCGGGCGGGGCCACCAATCTGCTGGTCTACAAGATCTTTACCGATGGTTTCAGCGGTTATGACCTGTCGGGCGCCTCCACCCAGACGGCCATCCTGATGGTCTTCGTCGTCCTCCTCACCGCCGCGCAGTTCCTGCTTCTCGGCCGCAGCATCAATTACGAACGGTAAGGGCCAGCCATGATCGAAAATGCTCGCTCGCTCAATTTCGCCGCCAGCGCCATTCTGCTCGTCGGTATCGTCTTCATTCTCGGGCCGCTCTACCTGACGCTCGCCAATGCCTCGCAACCTTACGAGTTTCTGCTGCGCAACGGGCTTGCCTGGTATCCCGGCGATCATTTCATCGCCAATGTGACGCGCGTCTTTACCGAGACGCGCATCCCGATCCAGATGCTGAACAGCATGCTGGTGGCGCTTTATGATGCCTTCTTTACCTGCATGCTATCCTTCCTCACGGCCTATGCGCTCGTCTGTTTCCGCATCCGTTGGGCCGGCATCGCCTTTGCGGCGATCCTCGCGACGATCATGCTGCCGATCGAGATCCGCGTCATCACCACCTATCAGGTGGCGGCCAATGTCTTTTCGCCGCTGAATGCACTGCTGGATCTGACCGGCGCCAATGCGCTGATCGAAGGCCTGTTCGGCGCGCCTGTTCATCTGGAACTCAGCGTTCTCGACACGCATTTCGGCCTTGTGGCGCCACTGGTCGCGCATGGAACCGGCACCTTCCTGTTCCGACAGTTCTTCCGCACGCTGCCGGCTGATCTCTTCAAGGCGGCGCGCATGGACGGGGCAGGGCCGATCCGCTTCCTCTTCCATATCCTGCTGCCGATCTCGCTTAGCAGCTTTGCCGCGCTCTTCGTGCTGACCTTTCTCAGCGGCTGGACGCAATATCTCTGGCCGCTGGTTGCGGCCTCCAAGCCAGAGATGACAACCGCCGTCGTCGGTCTGGCGCGGCTCGCACCCGACATGGAGGGCGAAATTCCAGACTTTCCGATGATCATGGCCGGTGTCGTGGTCGTCTCGATCATTCCCCTTGCGATGATTGCGCTCCTGCAGCGCTACCTCGTGCAAGGCCTCGTTCTTTCGGAGAAATGACGTGAACGCCATCGATACCGCCATCCGCACCGCGGCCACCAACATCACGCTTTCAGGCGTCACCAAGGCGTATGATACAAAGGCTGTCGTCATCCCGCCGCTCGATGTCGAGCTGCGTGCCGGCGAATTCACCGTCGTGCTCGGTCCGTCGGGCTGCGGAAAATCCACGCTGCTGCAGATGATTGCCGGGCTTGAGGCCGTCAGCGGCGGCAAGATCCTGTTCGGCAATCGCGAAGTGCAGGGCCTGGAGCCGAAGCAGCGCGGCTGCGCAATGGTCTTTCAGAATTATGCGCTCTATCCGCATATGACCGTGTTCCAGAACATGGCCTATAGTTTGCGCGTCGCCGGCCTTCCGAAGGCCGAACGCCAGCAGCGGGTCGGCGCTGTCGCAGAAATGCTCGGTCTATCAGCCTATCTCGACCGCAAGCCGGGGCAGCTTTCGGGCGGGCAGCGCCAGCGCGTGGCGATCGGCCGGGCGATCGTGCGTGAACCCGGCGTGCTGCTCTTCGACGAGCCGCTTTCCAATCTCGATGCGCAGCTGCGCCACGACATGCGCGTCGAACTCGCCGATCTGCACAGGCGCATTGGGGCCACGACCGTCTTCGTGACCCATGACCAGGTGGAGGCGATGACGCTTGCCGACCGCATCCTCATCCTCAACAGGGGCAGCGTCGAGCAGTTCGATACACCGAAGGCGATCTATCATCGCCCGGCCTCGGTCTTCGTCGCAAAGTTCATCGGCGCGCCGCCCATGAACATTCTGCCTGTCACCGGCGACGGCTCCGTGTTGCGTCTGGCTGACGGGCAGGCGGTTGCCGAACACCACAAGGCCGGCGAATTTCAGCTCGGCATCCGCCCTGAGGATATCGCCGTCGAAACGGGTGGGCCGATCAAAGGCCGGCTCAAGCATTTCGAGGATCTTGGCTCGCATACAGTGCTATCAGCCGATCTCGCCGGCGCGCCCGTTCGTATCGCCACACCTTTCGGCGCGGATATCGATTCCGCAACCGAGCTTTCCTTCTCCTTCCCGCGATCCCGGCTGCACCTGTTTGATGGCGAGACAGGCCGTGCCATTCCGGATGCATTCGCCACGCATTGAAAGACCTCTCCATGAACTACACAAACTACGTGCGCGACCCCAGCAGGGATTGCGCAGTCGCGGCGCATCGCGGCATTTGGCGCAACGCGCCGGAAAACAGCCTCCCTGCCATCGAAGCGGCGATCCGTGCCGGTTGCGATATCGTCGAGATCGACGTGCGCCGCAGCGCCGATGGCGGCCTCTTCCTGCTGCATGACAAGACGCTGCATCGCATGGCGGGTATCGACGAGATGCCGGAGACACTGACATCCGCGCAACTGGCCGGCCTGACGCTGAAGAACCGCGATGGCGGCGAAGGCAATGAGATGACGGGCGAAAGACTGCCGAGCCTGCGGGATCTCTTCGATCTCACCCGCGATCGCATCTTCCTGCATCTCGACGTGAAGGACCGGACCGTCATTCCCGAGGTCATCGCCTGCGCCCGCGATATGGGCGTCGCGGCCCAGGTGGATTTCTGGGGCAGTCTTCGATCGGCCGAGGATCTTGCCTGGGTGCGCGAGGCGATCATCCCGCACGGCGTGCTGTTCATGGCCAAGTCACGGATCGGCGCTACGCATGCTGAGGCCGAGCTGGATCTGCTGTTCCAGCTCGCGCCTGATGTCTGCGAAGTCTGCTTCGACCGCATCGAGGATATCGCCGGTCTCCAAGCTCGCGCCCGTCAGACGGGCATGGCGCTCTGGGCGAACACGCTCGATTCCGTGGCCTTTGCCGGCTTTACAGATACGACTGCCATGCAGGATCCCGACGCCATCTGGGGCCGGCTCATCGAAGCCGGCATCTCGCTGATCCAGACCGATGAACCGGTCGCACTGAAATCATATCTCGCCAGCCGCCGCGGCTGACACATAAGGAAAGACCATGAGCTACAAAGACTTCATCGCCGACCCGAACCGTTCCTGCGCCATCGTTGCCCATCGCGGCGCCTGGCATGGCGCGCCGGAAAACAGCCTGGCCTCCATCGAGAAGGCCATCGCTGTCGGCGCCGATATCGTCGAAATCGACGTGCGCAAGAGCGCCGATGGCGAGCTTTTCCTGATGCATGACGACACGCTATTGCGCATGGCCGGAATCGACCGCGACGCCGAAACCTTCACCATGTCGGAACTACAGGCGATCGCACTGCGCGAAGACGATGGCGGCGAAAGCCGCGCCATCTCCGACCAGCGCATTCCGACATTGAAGCAGGTTTTCGAGGCCATTCGCGGCCGCATCTTCGCCGATCTCGACCTGAAGGATCGCGGCCTGTTTTCGGAAGTCGCAGCCTGCGCCCGCGAGATGGGCGTGGCGTCCTCCGTCGACCTCAAGACCGTCGTGATGAACCACGCTGACATCGACTGGGTGCGTGCCCAGAATATCGAAGGCGTGCCGTTCATGGCGATGGCGCAGTTTTCGGCTGACAATGTCAGCGAGAGGCTGGCACTGCTTTCGGAGCTCAAGCCCTTCATGTGCGAGCTGCGCTTCGACGATCTCAGGACCATCGCCGACAACCAGCAGCTCTTCAGGGATGCCAGTATGGCAATCTGGTTCAACACGCTGGATATGGCGGCGAGCGGCGAATGGACCGATCCGAGGGCGCTCATCGAGCCCGACGCCGTCTGGGGTCGCCTGATGGATGCCGGTATCAGCACGATCCAGACCGACGAGCCGGCCGCCCTGCGACGCTATATCGAAGCGCGGAAAGTATCGCGAAAGCCGGCTGAGACCCTCGTCGCCGGTTGATCCTCTCCTGATGCGCCGGCCACCCGCCGCAAGGCGAGGTGGCCCGCATGGTCCGCCGGGTTATTTCACAGGCACGACAAGCGGCGAGCCCTTCGTGGCGATGTAGGTCGCCAGTTCCGAGGCCTTGCCGTCGCCGACATTTCTGGCCGAATGGGCAACGCCCGTGGGGATGAACAGCGACTGGCCGGCCTTCAGCGTCACCGGCTTTTGGCCATCCAGCTGATATTCCAGCACGCCATCGATGACATAGGCGATTTCTTCGCCTGGATGGTTGTGTTTGGGCGCAGAGGCGCCTGGGGCGAAATCGACCCGGACCTGGATGGCCTCATGGCCGGGCACGTCGATATCGTTCTGCACGAGGTCGGTGCGCTGGATTGGCTGCTCGGCATTTGCCCTGGTCAGTTGCATCGTGCCGGCGATGACGAGAGCGCCCGCTGCCATGATCATGATTGTCCTCATCTGTCTGTCCTTCCGTCCCTAGCTTGAGCCCCTGATCGGGCGACGGGGTTATTTGAACAGACGGATGAATGTGAAATGTTTCAGAAGAGGGGGCTTTTTGTATCGCCGTGTATCTGTCAGACGCTCACCGTCAAGGATTTGCCTCAAGCGCCCCGAGATGCTGATCGAGCGTCATCCTGCCCCAATGACGACGCTCGGGCATTTCGAAGCCGGTGTCGATGGTGACTTCGGTCATCTTCGCGTAACAACGGGCGGCCGCCCATGAGAAGCCGAGCCCGAGATAGTATTCCTCGAATTTTTCACGAGGGATCGTCTCGACCGTGACCGGGAGCCCGAGACGCGATGAGAGGGTCTTGGCGACGTCGGCGAAGGAATAGCGCTCCGGACCTTCCACATAGTCTATGCCGACATCATCGACTGGGCTTTCCAGGCGAGCGGCGGCAGCCTGTCCGAGATCCCTTGGCGAAACCATCGGTATCTTCATGTCTGCGGGGAAGGGCGTGGGCAGGCGCCCGGTCTCTCTCGCGGGCTGCAGCAGCATGTCGAGATTGGTGAAGTAATAGGCGCCGCGGTTGATGGCGGCCGGAATGCCGCTTGCCTTCACGAGGCGCTCGAATTCATAGAGCACAGAGAGATCGCCGATCCCGTCGCCATCCAGCGCTCCGTAGGTCGATGCCACGACGAGCTTCTCGAGCCCGGAATCCTGGAGTGCTGCGGCAATGCTTCTGACGGTCTTCAGTTCCTCGGCGTTGGTATCGCGTCCGGTATCGGCCGGTGGATTCAGCAGGAAGGCTCGACGCCCTTTTTGCAGGATGGAACGAAGCAGCCCGGTATCCGCCACATCAGCAACGAAGGGTTCAACGCCGTCTTGTTCGATGGCCGCAGCCTTCTGCGCGCTGTGAACGACGGCGATGATTTTCTCGCCAGACCGTCGCAATGTGTCGATGACGGCAGAGCCTATGTTTCCGGACGCACCAAGGATGACATACATGGTGAAACCTCGCAGGTAGCAGATGCATAACTGCGCTGACCGTTTGAGGTTCCGTCACCGATATCGCGGAGCGGGCGACAGCACGGGCAAGGGCAGGTGTGTCCGGGGATGCCCTTGCGGAAGTCCGTTCGGCCCCGGACCGAAGGCGGCTGCGCGGGTCTGAATATCCTGATAGGAATAACGGACGGGTGAGGCTTGGCCTGGACCGGAATAGTGCTGCCAACGCTGCAGGTGACGTTTTGCCTTTTGCCGTTTTCATGGAATTGGATCCGTACGGGGCCGCAGGCCTTCAGCCGATTATCGAGCATGTGGAGCGTATTTCGCCCAATGCCGCGACACCGCGCAGCTTGAACGTTGACCCGCATATAACGCTCGCCGTTTATGACGGGCTCGACCCTGAGCCTCTCGCAAGGGCGCTCGACCACTTCAGCGCGGACATGCGCGCTCCCAGCGTCAAGCTTTCGAGTATCGGTCTTTTTCCCGGACCAGCATCGGTTCTATTCGCCGCGCCTGTTGTCTCTGCGGAGCTGCTTGCCCTTCATCGAGATTTTCACGAGGCAGCCGCCTCGGCAGGGGCGGCGTGCTGGCCCTATTATCTTCCGGGAAACTGGGTGCCACATGTCACGCTCGGTGAGCAACTGAACCCCGAGGAGGCCGGGGCGGCAATCAGCGGCGCGATTGGTCTCTGGCAACCGGTGGCCGCAGGCTTGCACCGGATCTCACTCGTTCGCTTCCATCCGATCGATCTGTTGTGGCATCGGCAATTGCCGGGCTGAGCCTGTTTGGTCGCTTACGAGCGCCAGAAGGGCCGGTGGCTTTCCTCGTAAGCGGCATCCCGTGTCATGCCGAAATCCCTCAGCGTTTCGTCGGGCAGGGTATCCAGCTCACGGGCGAAGAGGCGTCGCTCGCTCCAGCGTTCCAGCCACAGGCGGAGCGTGTCTGTCATGTGCATGATGAAATTTCCTTTCTCTGTTGGCAAAACTCACCTAACATTAACGAGGTCTTAAGCGGCAATTTCCATTCGTTTTGCTTGGATGTCATGATTTTATGGCAGTATTCGAAGCTGGAAAAGCGCGTTATCTTGACCGTATCCGTTAGAAAATCTCACATATAGGAAATCCATGGCCCGCAATCTGCCGCCGCTGTCTTATCTCCGGGCCTTCGAGGCCACGGCACGTCTCGGCTCGGTGACACGGGCAGCCGACGAACTGGGGCGCACGCATGGGGCGGTTTCCAAGCAGCTGCAGCTTCTGCAGGAGCAGCTTGGGATTCCTGTCTTCGAGAAATCGGGAACGGGGCTTCGGCTGAATGAGGACGGCGCGGCGTTTTTTGCCACCGTGTCGCGCGCCTTCGATCTTCTGGAGGAGCGCTATCACGAGCTGAAGGCGAGCCGGAACGAGGCGAGTGTGCACATCGCCTGCAGCGCCACCTTCGCCATGATCTGGCTCGTACCGCGCCTGGCGGAATTCTACAGCCTCTATCCGAACTGCCGCGTGCAGCTTTCGATGTCGTCAAGCACGCGTGACGGCGGCACGAACCGGGCAAGGGACGGCGTGGATTTCACGCTGAGCTGGGATCGCCTGTCGCGTCCGCAGGTGAAGGGCGAATTCGTGCCGCTCGCCTCCGTCTCCTTCGGCCTGGTGTCCGCACCGGATTATCCCGTCCGCGCCGAAGGCGAGGAATTAAGCTTCCCGACCCGCATTTCCCCCGACCATATGAGCGAACAATGGACGAGCTGGCAGGCGGCGACCGGGCAGCGGATCTCGGCGCAGTCAGAGCTCTATTTTCCGCATATGCATCTCTGCGTCAGCGCGGCCGTCACCGGGCTTGGCGTCGCGCTGGTCGAGCGGCGCTTTGCGCTCACCGAGCTGAAGAGCGGCAAGCTTGTGGAGCGATCGGAATTCCTGACATACGAAGACGGTTTCGTGGCGATCATGAAGCCCGGCCGGGCGCTCTCGCCGGCTGCCGGCCATTTTCTCGACTGGCTGCGCGACGCCTTCGTGCGGGAATAGCCCGGCGGAAGCTCGCTTCAGCGACGAAACAGGTCCCACGCAAGCCAGATGCAAAGAGAGGCTGCAAGCAACCAGATGATCACAATCGCCACAAGGCCGGAACGGCTGAGCGGGCGCTGCGCGCGTTGCGTGGCCATGTTCCTGAACTCCGACATCAGAGGCGCAGGAATGAGGCGGATGGCTATGAGGATGCCGAGCGGGACGATGATGAGATCATCGAGATAGCCGAGTACCGGCACGAAATCGGGTATGAGATCGATTGGCGAAAGCGCATAGGCAGCAACGGCGCCGGCGACGATCTTGGCCACCATAGGCGTGCGGCCGTCCCGCGCGGCAATCCAGAGTGCGACGACATCGCGTTTCACGCTCCGCGCCCATTGCTTCGCGGCCGTCAGCCATTTGTCCATTATTGCGACACCTATCTGTTTGAGCATTCGGGCTGGATCATTGCAGGCGTGGTCTAACAGTTGATCCATTGAGTGGAAGTAGGGCCGAGCCCGAATGTTTTCTGTTTGTTCTTTTTCGCCGTTCAGTTACATTGCACTCGTGCGCGACGCCGATTTTCGCGAAAAGGGAGGTTGTCATGAAGGTGGTATTGTTTGGGATTTTCTTGCTGGCCGCCGGGAATGCGTCTGCTTCCTGCGACCTGGTTTCGGCTCCGTGCTCCACCGACAGTTCGGGCAATACCTATATCAGAGAGCAGAATCTCGGCGGCGGCTACAAGACCTATCGAAACGGGGATCTCTACTCGCAGACGCATCAGCAGCTCAACGGCAGCTATCGAGAGACCTATTCAAGCGGTGGCTACCGGACTTATTACAGCGATCCCAACCGCAGCGACCCCTATCAGGATAACAGGAAGAGCAGGGACGGACACTGAGGGCGCTCTTGCGACTGAGACTCAAAGAGCGGAAAGAGCGTCCAAAATTATCTCCAGACAATTTGACGACAGGCTGAGAAAGGCACCGACAACAATGCCTACGAACCCGAGCGCCAGCGCACCGACAAATCCATGATGCTCCCAGCCATATTGGGCTGCCATCTGCGTTACTACCGCCACGACCAGAAGCGTCCAGACGATCCTGACGGCGAAGAGCAGGCGGCGGAGCACTGGCTTGTCTTGCATCATGGCAGAGCGGAAATTCCGTGGAACGCCTCGTTTCCTCAGATGTAGGTTGCAATTTCGAGTTTCACCAGAGGCTGCCTGCCGTCTTCTGCGGAACTGGCTATCGGGCGACGACGGCCGTGCGGGGCAAAACCGCGCAGCCTCTTGCCCCTTGGCCCCCAGGTCAGTCTTCCACCAACTCAATCTCGGGACGGCCGGCAAGGGTGAGCCGCAGGCGGCCGCGGTCAGCGCGCTCGAGCATGATCGGGCCCGCCTTTTCCTCCAGTCGCCGGCGCAGCAAGATCAGCCGGGTCTCCAGATTGTCCTTGAAATCCGGCAGTTGCAGGCGCCGGTCGCGGCGTATCTCACGGTTCAGAAAGTCCCGCTTGCCGGTGCGCGCATAGTCTTCGAGGAAGTGCAGGAGCAGCCGCCCCGGCACGCCGCGGATGAGATAATCGTCGTCGACGAACAGCGAGCCGTCGCGCGGATAGAAGCGCACGGCGATGCGCCGACCGGCGGGCAGCCTCACGGCCTCGTCGGCCGACGCTTCCGCCTTCTCGCGCCACCCCGTCTCCGCCCGCTCGCGTTCCTCGGAAAGAAACGAGAGCGCGGTGGCCAGATGCGCGGCGATCACGGTCAGCGCCTCCTCGTCGCGATGGCGGAAGGTGAACCGCTCCGCCGATTCCGAAAACAGCACGCCGACGAGCCTTCCCCGCGCGACAAGCGGCAGCGCGATCTGGCTGAGCGGCTTGTCGAGCGCCGGAAGCGGGATCGGCGTATCCTCGACGCCCGCCATGGCCCGCACCGCCTGGATGTAGCGCTGACCGCGACTGAGGTCGGTGATCCGCACATTGCGCCGCCGCTCAGCCGCAACCCCGATAATGCCGCGCCCGGACGGAACCTCGGCGCCAAAGCCGAACTGGTCATAGCCGCGGCTGGCGATCGTCGTCAGCCCGCCGCGTTCGCCGTCCGGCACCAGCACCATCGAATAGCGGTAGCCGAAAAGCTCGCCGAGGCCCTCAAGCGTCACGTCGAGCAGCGTTTCCGGCTCGCTGCAGTCCGACATCCGCGCCGTCAGCCTCGCCACCCTGCCCATCAGGTCAGGCAGCACGAGCGGCTCCGGCTCGACTAGCGGATTGGCGGCCGGCACGGCCCGACAGTCCTCCACCCGGTAGATGTCGACGGCGCGCAGCTTCATGATTCCGGTCATCCGGCTTTCCAGGATCGCCAGATGGATCGCCACCCCCTCGAAGGTCTCGCTCTCCGTCTCGGAGCGCTCGAACACCAGGTCGAGCACGTGCTGCTGGCCGCTATAGCCGTCGACCACCATCACGGTCGCGAGCCCGTTGCGCGCCACATTTGTGGCGGTCTTGGAGAAGAACTGGTTGGAGAGAGCGACATGCGTCTCGTCTACGTAATGCACGTGCGAGAGATAGGAGACATTGGGCATTCCGTCCGCATCGGTGGTGGCGATAACGGAGGGAATGATGCCCTCGAAACTGTCCCGCAGCCTTTCGAGCGGAATCATGCGACGGCTTCCGGCGTCAGCCTGCGTCCGGCGCCCGGCCCCGGCGTCTGCTCGAAGATCTCCTGCGGCTCGATCGTCAGGCAGACGAGTTCCTGGTCCGAGAGCGTGCTTGAGAGCTGCATCCGGGTGACCCCGAGCGCCAGCATCCGCGCGAGCTGTTCTGCGACATAGGCCTCACCCAGTGTCCGGAAGGCGGCATCCGCCAGCCCCGCCTCCAGGACCCGGCCCTTGATCTGGCAGGCCTTGTAGTCGGCGGCCCGCACATAGGTCGTGGCAATCGGCCGGCCGGCCAGCGCCTCGCCCACGGCATCAGGCCATTGGCTGCGGGAGGCGAGAAAGTGCAGATGCCCGCTCTGCCGGTCGAAGCGCACGCCGGAGCCGCGGCCAATCATTGGCCGGCCGGCCTCGTCGCGCGTCGCGAACAGGATCATGACGGGACTTTCTATGAATTCCGCGAGTTCCGGCCCCAGCAATGCTTTTCCCCCCGATATGCGGCGATGATAATTAGATAGGATATTCTTAGCAATCATCGCAATTGCTTAGGATGGTTTTAGGAAGCGCCTCGCAAAGGCCTCGGTTATCTCACGGCCATCAGCCCGGCGCACAGGAAGAGGCGCCGGCCAACGAGAGGAAAACAATCATGAGCCACGAATTCTCGCTTACCAGCATCCCCGATCTCAACGGCCGCTACGACATTTACGGCGCGATACACAAGGGCCTGCGCAAGGCCGGCTGCGACCTGCTCGGACGCCTCGGCACGGCCGATTTCCAGAATGTCGAGGAGACGGTCTTCCTGATCGGCGACCTGCGCCATTACCTGATGCTTGCCGCCTCCCACGTCAGTCACGAGGACGACCACATCCACGTGGCGCTCGCCGCCAAGGGCGTCTCGACCGTCACGCTGGACGAGCAGCACGACGACCACCGCACGGCCTTCCGCGAGCTGGAAGAACTGATCGCCGCCTGGGAAAAGGCCTGGCCGCTGCACAAGTCCGCCTGCGGCCGCAAACTTTATCTCGCCTTTGCCGCCTATATCGCCGACGACTTCGCGCATATGCATGAGGAGGAGGCGGTGACCGGCCCTCTGCTGTGGCGCAACTTCAACGACCAGGAAATATTCGGCATCGAAATGCGCATCATCGGCTCCCTGCCGCCGGAGAAGAGCATGGCCTTCATGCGCCTCATGATCCCGGCGATCAATCCGGCGGAGCGTGCGGCACTCCTAGGCGCCATGAAGAAGGATGCGCCGCCGGAAATCTTCCAGGCTGTCATCGACTTCGCCGTCCGTCCGGGGCTTTCGGCGGGCGACTTCGCCAAGCTTGCCGACGCGCTGAAGCTGGCGGCCTGAGAAGATTGCTGCGGGCGGAGGATCGAGGCTCCGTCCGTGGCATCGCCGAGAATTTCCGGAGAAGAACCATGTGCAAACCGAACGGCGAGGCCGGCATCCCGGCCGAGTGTCCGCGCCGCGGCGATTGTCGCGGCTGCCTTATGCTGCCTTCAGCCATGGCGGGTGAGGGGATCGCCGCGCGTCCCGGGCGCCCGCCGCCCGCGTCGGTCTTCCTGGAGACTCCGAAAAACAGGAACCGCTCTAGTGATGCTTGAAATACTGCACCTCGCGCTCATGCTTCTCTGCCGCCTCGCGGGTCTTGAAAGTGCCGAGATTCTTGCGCTTGTGCGTCTTCGCATCAGGCTTGCGGGAATAGAGACGATATTCTCCTGACTTCAATTTCCGTATCATGTGAACCTCCTGTGCTGAGGGGTAAATTCCCCTCAGGCTTATCCGGTTCCGGCTGATTGCGAAGATCGCCTTTCGGTCACTGTCCAGTGACAAACGGCCGAAGCGCGTCGATCAGTTCGGTGGTGCCTTGGCGAACATCGCGCGCATTCGGCTCGACGTCGATGAGGCCACCCCTGCTATGCACGTCGTAGAGCTCGGTCAGAAGATCGGCAGCGCTGGCGCTCATCACTCGGCCCAGGCTTTCCCGCCATTGCGAGCGGGGCAGGGCTTCAGCAATGATCGCGCGCCCCAGCAACTGGCTCAGCGCGGAGGCCACGTCGCTTGCGCTATAGCGGCGCGGGCCTTCTGCGTGAACAATCTGTTCGCGCGTTTCGATGTCGGGCCGAAGCAGGAGATCTACGGCAATCCGGCCGACATCCTGCGCCGACACGTTGGGGATCTGCTTTTCGACCGGGTCATGAAAGCTCGGCAGAATGCCGGTTGCGATCGCTGCCGGCGCGACGCGAGCCCAGCCTTCCATATGCTCAGCCGACCGCAGGAATATCCGGCGCATATCCAGTTGGCGAAGGCGCTGTTCAAATTGGTAGAACATGCTCGGCATGGCGAAGCCTTCGCCGAGATGGGCGCCGTAGTCGGAAATGGCAAGCATGAGGGCCGGCCGCGCTTCTTCCAATGCCTCGGCAATGCTCTCGATCGAGCGGCGCATATCGCCTTTCATGTCTTCGGCTCGCGGGTCGGCCGGCAGAATGACCTGAACGCTGTCCGCACCTGATATCGCTCCGGCAAGCGCCTTGGCGTCCTGCAGATCGACAAAAGCGACATCGCAGCCGATGGCGGTCAGGCGGTCAGCCTTTGCCGGATCGCGCAGGATAGCGCGCACGGGCACACCTGCCTCGCGCAGCGCCTTGGCGGTCGAATAGCCGATCTTTCCGGCGGCTCCGAGGATTGCAATCATGTGTTTCTCCTTGCTGATGGTGCGCAAGGACTAGAGGGGCGCGCCAGAGGCGTCGCACATATTCAGGCCGGTCTTTGCAATTTCGGGCGGAATTCGCCGACTTCGCGCAGGATCTCGCCGGGTGTCTGGCCGGTGAGCCGGCGCATGGTGGTTGCCATATGGCTCTGATGGGCAAAGCCCGCGGCAAGCGCAATCTCGCTTGCGGCCATATCCGTCGTCGTCATCAGGGCGCGGGCATATTCGACGCGGCGGCGGATGACATATTGGTGCACGGAAACGCCGGTGCTGTTGCGAAACAGGCTCTTCAACCGTGTGACACTGACACCAGCAACGACCGCAAGGTCTGCCAGATGCAGCTTCCGGTCCAGATGCGTCTCGATGAATTCCGTCAGCATCCGCAATTGCCGGGCCGAGAGTTTCGGTTCGCGGTTGATCTCGGGCCGAGGCGCGCCGTCGCTCGCCGTTTCGATCAGCCGGATGGCGAGCGCGTTGGCGAGAAGATCGATATAAAGCGGATCGGAGGGCGTATCGGCTTCCAGATCCGCCTTGATCGCCCGGCAGATCGCCTCGATGCCGGTGTCACGCAGCTGAAATCGCGGCTGCAGCTCGATCTTGCCGGCATCCCGGCCTAGATCTTCCGCGACCTGTTCCAGCCGCGAGGGATCGAGACTTACGCGCAGGATCCGGCAATCGGCATCATCCTCCCAGGACCCGTCGAGACCGGCCGGGATAACGTCGATATCGCCCGGCTTTTGCACGCGGATCATCCGGCGGCCATCGCAACTGCAGTCGGCGTTGACAGGCGGGCCAAAGTGGATGCCCAGACGATGCATGTCACCGCCCGGTGCACGAGAGAGGCCGCGGGGAATATGCAGGAATTCGGCAGCGAGCCCACTCCACGCCCGTCCGGCGCTGGTCAACAGGATCTGCGGTGACGTCTGCAGGGATGGAGCTGTCATAATATGTCTTTGCTTTTGGCTTTTGGCTCTTAGCTTGGGGCCTGGATGCTACGTCTCAACCGCCGGCTTGCCAACCGGGTTTACCGTCGCAATCAGATGATCGCTTCGATGAGGAATGGACCGCGGCGCCTGAGCGCGCTTTCGAAAAGATCGGCGAATTGCTCGCAGCTATGTGCGCCCGCGGCATCGACGCCCATGCCCTTGGCGACCGAAACCCAATCCCAGGCCGGGTGATCGAGGTCCATCATCCGCCTTGCATTCTCGCCGATGCCGTTGACGCCGACATTGCGCATTTCGGCATGCAGCACGGCATAGGCGCGGTTGGCGAAGATGATCGTCACCACGTCGAGGTTTTCGCGGGCCTGCGTCCACAGGCCCTGCACCGTGTACATGCCGCTGCCATCCGCCTGCAGATTGATGACCTTGCGATCCGGGCAGGCGATCGCGGCACCCGTCGCAAGCGGGATGCCGCAGCCGATCGAGCCGCCCGTGTTCATCAGGTAATCGTGCGGCGCAGCCGCGGCCGTGAGCTCGAAGAAACGGCGGGCCGAAGTGATAGCCTCTTCGCAGACGATGGCATTATCAGGGAGCCTTTCCGCCACCATCACGGCGACTGCATCTTCGGTCAGATGTCCGAACGGGACGATATAATCGGAATCGGTGATTGTCCGCCGCTGTGGTTGCGATGGTTTGACGCCGAGTTCGTCCCGCAGCGCCTCCAGCGCGCCTTTCAAATCCTCTCCATGTTTCGCCAATGTGAGGACCTTGCAGCCGTTGCGCACCAATCGTCCCGGCTTGCCCGGATAGGCAAAGAAGGCGACGGGTTCGGGAGCGCCGACGAGCACCAGAACATCGATATCGGCAAGCAGTTGCAGGGCGTCGTCGATCGGGTAGGGGATGCGGGTCGGGGTGACACGGCCGCCGCCGCGCTCCATCCTAGCCAACAGCACTTCACTGAAGAGACGTACATCCTTGGCCGCGGCAATCGCGCCTGATATCTCCAGACAGTCGGCGCGGGCAGCCGCCCCGCTGACGAGAATAGCGGCCTCGCCCGGCGTGTTACGAATGGCGTTGGCAACCTCGCGCACGGTATCCATACTGACGGCTGATGGCGCTGGAGGAGACACCTTAAGCGGTTGCGCGGAAGCGACTTCGCCCCAGGCGGCATCTGCCGGCAGGATGAGCGTTGCCACACCAGGAGGTGACAATGAGGCACGGAAGGCAGCCTCCGTCGCGTCTGCCACATCCTCGGGACTGCTGATGCGACGCACCCAGTTGGACATCGGCGCAGCAAGGCTTTCGATATCCGATGTCAGCGGCGCATCGAGGGCAAGATGATAGGAGGCGTGGTCGCCGACGATGTTGATGACGGGAACTCTTGCCCGGCGGGCATTGTGGAGATTGGCAAGGCCGTTCGCCAGCCCCGGTCCGGTGTGGAGCAAGGTCGCCGCCGGTCGGTCGGTCATGCGCGCATAGCCGTCCGCCGCTCCGGTGACGACGCCCTCGGAGAGACCGAGAATGCAGCGCATGTCGGACTTGCGGTCGAGTGCCGCCACGAAATGCATTTCCGACGTGCCGGGATTGGCAAAGCACACCCTGACATCGTTTGCCAGGAGCGTGTCACACAGGCTGTCTGCACCATTCATGGCCGTTTCCTCCCGTATCATAGCCTCGCACGGGAAGAATATAGGCACAACCTTGAATAATGCATCCGGCCGGCGCGAGCTTTCGTGACAGTGCCGCAAGCCGCATCTATAATCATTGCGGTCGCAGCCTCGGCAGCCATTGGGGAGTTGGCGATGAGCATGCAGTTCAGGAACGAGTTGCATGAGGATTTCGGCAGCTGGCCGATCGCCTATATTCCCTATGGCGGGGCGGATTTCGGCGAGATCCGGGCCGTGGCGGAAGCCGTCGGCGATGGCGATCATGCCGCCTTTTACGAAGCGTGGGTTTCGGCCGGCGACCGGCTGAAAGGCGAAGCGGAGGCCGCGCTTTCCGGGGGCCATAAGGTCAGCGCGCGCGAGCTTTATCTGCGGGCAAGCGTCTTCTACGCGGCGTCCTATCATCCGCTCTACGGAGCGCCTGTCGACCCGCGTCTGCTTTCCGGCTTCCGCAAGCAGACGTATGCGCTGGAGACGGGGCTTGCGCTCTCGGCGCCGACGATCGAGCCGCTTGCCATTCCGCTCGGCGAAACGCCGATGCCTGGATATTTCATTCCGGCGCATGGTCTCGAGCATGAGGTGCGGCCGCTCGTCATCTTTAACAACGGCTATGACTGCACCATCACCGACACCTATTTCGCCTGCGCCGTCGCAGCCTCGCGGCGCGGCTACCACAGCCTGCTCTTCGACGGCCCCGGCCAGGGCGCCATGCTCTACGAGCACGGCATCCCGCTGCGGCCGGACTGGGATGTGGTCATCCGTGCGGTGGTGGATTTTGCGGTGAACTATCCGCTCGTCGATCCTGATCGTATCGCCCTCAGCGGCTGGAGCCTCGGCGGGTTTCTGGCTCCGCGCGGGGCGGCGGGCGAGCCGCGCATTGCGGCGCTGATCGCCGATCCCGGCACCTGGAGCATTGCCGACGGTTTTCGCAAGATCATCGTCCAAAAGTTCGGCGTGCCTGCGGAAGCGGCGGCCGATCTCGGCGCTCTCGACCAGACACTGCTCGATACGATGGATGCCTTCATCCGCAACAATCCGGTGCTGAGCTGGAAGGTGGTGCAACGAGGCTTCTGGGTGCATGGGGTGGATAACCTCAGGGCCTATCTCGCCTCGGCCGAGCTTTTCACCATGCGGGGACATGCGGAGCGCATCCAGTGCCCGACTTTGATCACCCAGGCGGAGAATGACGGGCTTGCCGCCGATGCCGGCTTTTTCTTCGATACGCTGCGCTGCTCCAAGACCTTGCTGCGGTTCACCGCCGAAGAAGGCGCGGATGGCCATTGCGAGATGAAGAACCGGTCACTGCTCAACAGGCGGGTTCTGGACTGGCTCGACGAGCAATTCGGGCCGGGCACCAGCTAGATGGTCCAGAAGGCTGCGGGCATGGACGGGCAATTCCGCCCTTTGCGCCGTGCAGACTACCAGCTGCCGTGTCGCCCAATCATCCGACAGGCCGAGAATGGCAATCCCGGATGATCTTTTCTGGCGGCGGCCCGCCGTCTCCGGGACGATCCCGATCCCGGCGCCTGCACCAGCCAGCCGGCAGATAGCCTCGAAATCACGCAGCCGCACCCGGGTCTTCAGCCTGATGCCGATGCGGCCTGCCTGCGCATCGATATGGTCCTGCAGGGCACCGGCGGCGAGGCCGATGAAATGTTCATCGACGAGATCGGCGAAGCGGATACTGCTCTCCAGGGCAAGAGGATGGCTGTTGCCGACAACGACGACGAGGCGATCGATCGCGAAAGGTCGCGCCGTCAGGCCGGCCATATCAGTCGCGGCAGAGAGGATGCCGATCTCGGCATGGCCAGCCGCGATGCTTCTGGCAATCTCGACGCTCTGTCGCTCCTTCAGTTGCAGATCCACCTGCGGGTTGGCGGCCATCCAGGGTGCGAGCCGTTCAGGCAGATGTTCCGATATGGCTGCCGTGTTGGCGAGAATGCTGATCGTCGAGCGCAACCCGCGTGCATATTCGCCGAGTTCACCACGCATCTGCCTGATCTGTCCGAGGATCACGCGGGCATGGTGGGCCAGCGCTTCGCCGGCCTCCGTCGGGGAGACGCCACGCCGGCCGCGCTCCAGCAGGGTGACTTCGCCAAGCGCCTCCATGTCGCGCAGGCGCTCGCTCGCAGCCGCCAGCGACAGCCCCACGTCCGCCGCCCCATGGGTGATACTGCCGGCATCGACGACGGCCAGAAACAGGCGAAGGTCGGTAAGATCGAAACGCATCTTGCAAGGATAGGCCAATTTCAGCCTTCGGACCAGCCGAAGGCCGCGCGCCGTCGTCAGTTACCAATATCTGGCAGCTTTTCGCAGGGCCGGCCTTCCTTCCGCTCCTGCGCCGGTTCTGGCTCATGACGGCGGCCATCTTTTTGGGAACGATGCTCGGTTCGGCGTGGCTGACAAGCGGCGATACCAGCCTCACGACCAGAGGACTTGGCGTGGTATTGGTGCTCTATGTGACCTATGCGCTGTTTGCCTGCGAGCTCCGCGTGCCCAAGGCAATGGAGCCATGGCTTTCGCCCATCATCGGTGCGGTGACTGGACTGGTGACGGGCAGCACAGGCGTCTTCGTCATTCCGGCCGTGCCTTATCTGCAGGCGCTGGGGCTTGCGAAGGACGATCTGGTGCAGGCGCTGGGCCTTTCCTTCACCATTTCCACAATTGCGCTTGCGTCATCGCTTGGGCTGCGCGGCGCCTTCAACACGGGTGATCTGGCGCTCTCCTGTCTCGCCATCCTTCCGGCGCTTGCGGGCATGGGGGTGGGGCAGATGCTGCGCCGGCGGATTGCGCCTGAAACTTTCCGCCGCTGGTTTCTCATCTGCCTGCTGCTGCTCGGCGCGGGGATGTGTCTGGGACCACATTGAAACCGCCCATCAGCCGTGCCCTTCATCGATTGCGGCAATCGCTTCGATTTCGATCATGGCCTTGGGATCATAGAGCGCCTTGATCTCCGCGATCGTGTCGGCGGGGTAGGGCTCGGAGAAATATGTGCGGCGCAGTTCGACCACATCAGGGAAATGGCCCATATCGGTGACGAAGATTGTCACCTTGATGACGTCTTTCAGGCTTGAGCCGCCGGCCTCCAAAGCGCGGCGCAGATTGGCGAAAGCCTGTTCGCCCTGGGCGCGGAAACCGCCATCGACGATCCGACCACCGTCATCGGCGCCGGCCTGGCCGGAAATGAACAGGAGATTGCCGAACCTGATTCCCTGCGACAGCAGGAATGGTGCGTAATTATCCGGCTCGGTGACGATACGTTCCAGCATTGATTCACTCCTTGTGAGGGCCGATGATCGAGATGGATTCATCTTCCTGACCTCAGCCACCTGAAGAGAATGGGGCTGTTTCCTTGCCTCGACAAACTCCAAATCGTCAGTTATCGAGTGAATCTAATTCATCCATGGTGATCATGCGCAGACTTCCGCCGCTCTCCGCGCCTTCGAGGCAGCCGCCCGCCTCATGAGCTTCAAGCGGGCCGCGGCGGAACTCAGTGTCACGCCCACAGCCATCAGCCACCAGATCAGGTCTCTGGAGGAGCATACGGGTCTCGTCCTGTTCGGTCGGCAGGTGCGCAAGGTGGTGCTGACCGAGGCGGGTGCGCAGCTGTACCCTGTTCTGCGGGACGGGTTCGACGCCTTCGAGGCGACGCTCGATCGCCTGGTCCAAATCCGCAAACGCGCCAGGGTGACGATTTCAGCCACAAACGCGTTCACCGCCAAATGGCTAGTCCCGCGGGTGGCACGTTTCCATGCCTTGCATCCGGACATCGACCTTCAGCTGCATGCTTCGGACGAAGCGGTCGGGCTTGCGGACAATGGCGTCGATATTGCCATCCGGTACGGTCGGGGGCCCTATCCCGGCCTGAGCGCTGAGGTGATGTTCGCCGACGACTTCGCGCCCGTGGCCAACCCGCTGTTCGGTGCACTGAGCATCGAGGATCTGAGTAGAGTGCCGCTGATCCATTTTCAGTGGCGGCGAAATCACCCGCTCAACCCCACCTGGGAGCGCTGGTACTCGGCGGCCGGTATTGTCCGGTCGCAGCCTCAGGGACAACTGTATTTTTCTGACGAAAGCCATGCCGTTCAGGCTGCTGTTGCCGGACAGGGGATAGCGTTGTTGAGCTTGGCCCTTGTGCGCGACGAGTTGCAAGCCGGGCACCTCGTCCAGCCGTTTGGCCCGACCGTTCCCGGCCATACCTACCATATGGTCATGAATATCGATCCGCCGCCTGGCGCCAGCGTCCCCGCCGCGGCCGAATGGCTGCGTGCGGAGATTGCGCGCGGTTGATCATTCGGCGTTTCCGCGTGCAGCACCCGCCGCCTTGTTTTAGCCCCGCTCGCCCATCACTAAGCAGATCCCACGCGATGGGCGATTCCTTTCCGTTCAACAAGGGTTTGAAAATGATCAAGAAAATGACGATCGCGGCGACCGCGATGCTGCTTTCGGCTCACTATGCCGGCGCCTCCAGCGATGCCGCGTGGAATGCGCTCTTCGCAAAGGTGAACGGCACCTGCATCGGCCAGTCGGGCATGGATACGCCCGAGGCGACCGCTCCTGTTGTCTTCGACGATGCGACGGGCAAGGTCGCCGTGCTGTTGCGCGGCTCGATGGGCAAGGGCAAGAGCAAGGTCAAAAACGTCAACCTGATCTGCCTCTACGACAAGAAGACCGGCAAGGCCTCGATCGAGGAATATCGCTGGCTCGGCCGGTAATGCCTTGCGGCCATCATGCGCGCGCACGATGGCCCGCTGCCTGCAAAAATATGCCGGTCCTGTCGTTGCCCGGCACCAGCCGAATGGCGATTGCGCCCGCCAGCAGGACAAGCAGCACGCCGGCGGTCATCAGGCTCGTCAGAAAACGCCGATAAGCCTTGCGGCTTCGGGTATGGGCAATGATTTCGCGTTCACGCGCCAGATACGTTACGCCGCTGCGGCCGAACATGAGTTTCCTCCTTGGCATTGTCGACAGGGTTGCGGGAGCGAGTCTGACGAAAAGCCCATAGGAAATCGATATTGCTGCGGGGCGGGGAATATAGGAATTGCATCAAGGCCGGCGGGCCAGTGACAGCCCGGATGTCTTTATGGGAAGCCTATGCCGGCGCCCTTCCGTCCCAATCGAAAACATATGCCCGAATGAGTAGCTTTGCCTGGCGCGGATGATCCTTCGTCCGCTCCGACAACGCGAAAGGAAAAGGCGATGTATGGTCGTTGGTGGGCTTATTACATGCAGGCGCGCTTGCGCCATGTGGATCCGTCTCAGCCGTCCTGGAACGCGCAGCGCAGGACCGAGGTGACGTTCGATCATACGGACGATCTCTGGATATTTCTCAGGCTCGCTCTGGTTCTCGCCGTCTTCTTTGCCGGCCTTGCCTGCATCCTCTGGGTCGCGAGCTGACGGGACTGTGAAGCCAATCGAGCTGGATGAGACATCGAGGGGGCGTACCGTTTCGCGAGCGGGACGCCGAGCATTTCCCGGTCGTCGCCCCCTCGAAAAATGGGCCTTTGTGTTTGATATTTAAGACAAGATTTAACAAGCGATTTCAGGGCGGCTCATTTCCGACAAAAATCAGGAAGCTTGCGACGGAGCCACACCTGCCTGGAAAGCATCTAATCGGGCGGCGAGATGCTCGGCTACGAAATCCACAAAGGCCCGAACCTTCGGCGATAATTGGCGATTTGACGGCCAGACGAGCGACAATGAACCAAACGCGACCATGTATGAGGTCAGGGCGGGAACGAGCAATCCGCCGCGGATATGGGCTGCCGCTACATAGACCGGCAGGTGGGCGATTCCCAAACCATCCAGCGCGGCCCGCAAGCCGGCATCCGTATTGTTGAACGTCAGACTCCTCGGCAAGATCAGTTTTTCGTTCGGAGGAGCAAAAGCCCAGGGCGCCAGGCGGCCGCTGGTTGGATATTTGAAATGGACGCAGGCATGCCCGGCAAGGTCGGCCGGCGCGGTTGGCAGCGTATGGCGATCGAAATAGCCGGGACTTCCGCAAACCACAAAATGCTGCTCGCCGAGACGGCGGGCGATCAGACCGGTATCGGCGAGTTCTCCGCTACGAATGGCAACATCCACCCCTTCCGCCACCAGATCGGCGACGCGATCCTCAAAGTCGATATCCAGCTCGATCTCGGGAAATCGTTCCACAAAGGCCGGCAGGATCGGCATCAGGAGGTGATGACCGACGATATGCGCGACGCTGATGCGCAGGCGTCCCCTGGGGCGCTTCCGGCTTTCTATAATGCTTGTCTCTGCATCTTGGAGGTCGTCGATGATGCGCTTGCAGCGTTCGTAAAAGGCTGAACCTTCCTCGGTCAGGCTGATATTGCGCGTCGTTCTGTTGAACAACCGAACGCCGAGCCGTGCTTCGAGGCGAGCGATGGCCTTGCCGATAGCCGATGGAGAAACACCGGCGACGCGGGCGGCCGCGACATAGCTGTGTCGCTCGGCGGCGTGAACGAAGGCGGTAAGACTGCTGAAACTATCCATGATCGCGCCATAAAGGACATTTTGTCCTTTATGTAAGTCCATTTTCCCGAATTGATCAACATTCAAGACAAGATATCGTTTTCTCCACAGGAAGCCCAATTCTGTTTGCTTCCCTTCAGGCGGAGAAAAAGATGAAGTCGATACATAGGAAACGTCAGTGGGCGGGAGCCAATTCATCACTTGCGGTGCTACTGGCCGGAAATTTCGTCACCATCCTTGATCTTTTCATCGTCAACGTGGCGTTGCCGAATATTCAACGGGACTTGCACGCCTCGAATGCCGAGTTGCAGATGATCATGGTCGCTTACAGCGTATCTTACGGCGCCATGCTGCTCAACGGCGCGCGGCTGGGCGACCTCTATGGCCGGCGGCGTATGTTTCTCTCCGGCATGGCAATCTTTGCACTGGCGTCCCTGCTGTGTGGCGTCGCCTTGTCGCCCTGGAGCCTTATTGCCTCACGAGCACTGCAAGGCATCGGCGCAGCCCTGCTGATGCCGCAGGTCTATGCGTCGCTGCGATTATTGTTCGATGGTGACGAGCGTCGGCGGGCCTTTGCCGTGATGGGCGCTGTGCAAGGCGTCGCAGGTGCGGCCTCGCAACTGCTCGGCGGCGGTTTGATGGCACTCGACATTGGCAACCTCGACTGGCGCCTGATCTTCTTTGTCAACCTTCCCATCGCCGCCTACGCCCTCATTGCCGGGAAATGGTTCATTGTTGAAACCAGAGACGCTGCATCGGCAAGGCTCGACCTCATGGGAGCACTACTCGGCGCCTCCGCACTCACGGCAATCCTCCTGCCAGCAATGGTGGGGCAGGAACAACATTGGCCATGGTGGGCGATCATCGGCCTATTGTCGTCTGTGCCTTTGTTCGTCGCCTTCATCACCTATGAAAGCCGCTTGATGCGATGCGGCGGCGTCCCGATCATTGATCCCTCGATTTTCAAGAACGACGGTGTCGCCATCGGCATGTCGGCGTCGTTTCTGTTTTTCTCGGCGATCAGTTCGTTCTCGCTGTCGCTGACGATCTTTTTGCAGGTCGGCCTTGGCCAGACCCCTCTACAGGCGGCCATGCTGTTTTTGCCTTCCACAGTCGCATTCTTCGCCGGCTCCCTGGTTTCGGCCTCTTTAGCGAAACAGTTGCGGCATCAGGCGCCAACACTTGGCATGGGCATCTTCGGCTTCGGCTTGCTGATCGCGGTTATCGACGGCTTTGTCGGGGGACAGAGATGGGCGTTGACTATCTCGGTGATTCTCCAGGGATTCGGTCAGGGAATTATCATTCCGCTTCTGCTCAACATGGTTCTGAGTACCGTAGCAAATTCCGAAGCCGGGATGGCGTCAGGCGTCTTCAGTACGACACAAACGGCAGGTTCGGCTTTCGGCGTGACGATCGTCGGCGTGATCCTGTTCGGCATTAGCGACGGAAGCGGCGGCGGTGTCTATGGGACTGCATTCGCGGTCGCGACACTCTATAATCTGGTCGCCGTTACTCTAGGTCTGTTTCTCTTTCGCGCATTGCAAAGGGGCAACAACGGGTCACGCGCATAGGGCGGGGCCTGCATCCGCTGTATTGAGGCGGCTCTCCGCCGTCACAGGCTGACGGCGGCTTCCACTGGATACCATCAGGCGCTTGGGCTTCAGGTGCGCCCTGCATTCATCTGCCGGCGCGGCCCGAAATAGGGCTGGCGCTCCGTCTCGGTCGCTCGTAGCGAATGGCGCAGCCGCAGCAGGTCCTTGCGGGCGACGAGGCCGCGCAATTGCCCATTTTCCGCGTCGACGATCGGAATGCGGCCGGCATCCGTCGCCAGCATCAGATCGGCGACATAACCGACCGTATCGTCAGGATGGGCTAATGGTAGCGAGCTGTCGGAGACGAGATCGCCGAGCGTCTGGTCGGCAAGCGTACCATCCTGCTGCCAGCGCAGCGCGTCGCCGCGCGAGACCAGCCCCTTCACGATGCCTTTGCCGTCGACGACGGGATAGACGCGGTGGGTCTTCGGCGTCGCGACGAAGAAGCTGGTCGCTTCACCGACCGTCATCTCGGCCGGGAAAGTATCGACTTCCTTGATCATGATGTCGCGGGCGCGAGAAAACTCGAAGGGGTCGATGCCGTATTCGCGGGTGATGTGCTGGCCGCGGCGGGCGATCTTTTCCGTCAGGATGGAGCGGCGCAGCAGCAGCACCGTGACCGCATAAGCGGAGACGGTCGCCGCCAGCAGCGGCAACAGCGCCGAAACGTCGCCTGTCAGTTCCAGGGCGAAGAAGGTGCCCGTCAGCGGCGCGCGCATCGTGCCACCCATCATGGCGGCCATGCCAAGCAGAGCCCAGAAGCCGGGATCGCCGGGAAGGAAAATGCCGACCAGCCAGCCAAGCGCGCCGCCGAAGATCAAAAGCGGCGCAAGCACGCCGCCCGAGGTGCCCGAGGACAGGGCAATCAGCCAGATCGCCGCCTTGACCAGCAGGATCGTCAGCACGGCGGCCGGCAGGATTGAGCTGTTCAGCAGGCCGTCGATGATATCGTAGCCAACGCCGAGCGCGCGCGGCTCGATCAGGCCGCCGAGGCCGATGAAGAGACCGCCGAGAGCCGGGCACCACATCCAGTGGATCGGCAGGGCCTCGAAGAGATCCTCGATCTTATAGAGCAGCGTCGTGAGGATACCGGATTGCAGGCCGGCGATGATGCCGACAGCGGCGCAGAGCAGGATGCCCCACCAGGGCAGGTCCATATTGAATTGCTTCGGGAACAGCGGGCCGGCCTGAAACAGGAAGGGACGCCAGCAGACCGACACGCAGGCGGCGACAGCAACCGGGATAAAGCTTCGCGGCTTCCATTCGAACAGCAGCAGTTCGACGGCAAGCATGATGGCGGCGATCGGCGAGCCGAAGATCGCGGTCATGCCGGCGGCCGCACCTGCGACCAGCAGCGTCTTGCGCTCGGCCGAACTCAGATGGAAACACTGGGCAAAGAGCGAGCCGATCGCGCCGCCCGTCATGATGATCGGGCCTTCGGCGCCGAAGGGACCGCCGGTGCCGATCGAGATCGCCGATGAGAGCGGCTTGAGGATCGCCACCTTCGGCGACATGCGGCTGCCGCCGATCAGGATCGCCTCGATCGCTTCGGGAATGCCGTGGCCGCGGATCTTTTCGGAGCCGAAGCGGGCCATCAGGCCGATGACGATGCCGCCGATAACCGGGACCAGCACCATCCAGACGGAGCGCGGCGCCTGAGCCATCGAGACGGCAGCAATGCTGAAGCGGTGAAACCAGACGAGGTTCGTCACCAGCGAGATGAGGCTGACCAGAACCCAGGCGGCAAATGCGCCGCCCGTGCCGACGATCAGCGCCATGCCGACGAGGGCGAGAACGCGCTTGTCCGTGGTGAAATCCCCGGCCTCGCGCCGGGAGAGGCCACCCATGAAGTCATGGGGGCGATGTGCGTTTTTTTGGGGAGGCATTGCAGGTCCTGTTGACGGCTTCGTTCTTGACGCAAATATATCGTAGTACGATATAAATCAACAGCCAAAACCAGGAGCTGGAATCATGCCGAACAAAGACCGCGCTCTATCCGAAATCGAATATGAAGCGCTCGCCAACCTGAGATACAGGATCCGCAAATTTCGCCAGTTCAGCGGGAAGGCAGCCGAAAAACTCGGCTTGACGCGACAGCAGCATCAGGCGCTGCTGGCCATCAAGGGGTTGGGCATCGGGGGGCGCATGACCCTGTCCGATCTCTCGGACAAGCTTTTTCTGACGCCGGATAAAGCAGCCGAACTGGCGGCTTCGCTGCAGGAGGCCGGCCATGTCAGCATCGATGTCAGACAGAAGCGCCGGCCAGCCGTCCTGTTGACAGCACAGGCAGAAGAGCTATTGCACCGTCTGACGCCCGCCCATCTCTACGAGATCCGCGAGATGGCGCCGGAACTGATGCAGGCGCTGCGCATGCTTGGGGATCACCGGCAGATGGAAGTGGCCGCATGGATGCAATGAGCGGATGAAGCGCCCTGGGGGACGCATGGTGAAAACGCCTGACAATGACCTGACGGATGCCGATTACGAGGCGCTGTCCAACCTGCGCTATACGCTGCGCCGCTTCATGGATTTCAGCGCTTCGGCCGCGCTGGAAGAGGGGCTGCCGGCACAGCAGCATCAGGCGCTGCTGGCGATCCGCGGCCATCGCAGCGTGGATGCGATGACGATCGGCCTGCTTGCCGAGCGCCTGCTGATTGCGCCGCATTCGGCAACCGAACTCGTCGGCCGGCTGGTTGCTGCCGGCTATGTCTCGCGCCGGACAGACCCGGCCGACAAGCGGCGGCAGACACTGGAGCTGACGGAAAAGGCTGATGATGCGCTGAAGCGGCTCACCGCCATTCATCTGACGGAAATCCGGGAGATGGCGCCGCAGCTTATCAACATGCTGCAGAGCCTGCAGAAAGGCGACAGCCCCAAGAACGATCCCTGGCCGAGCTGACAGGCAATCAGATCCGCCTGTTGGTGGCCTGCTTCAAGTGGTGGCGAATGCCGTGGCCGGCAAGCGGCTCGTCGGCGAAGCGGCCAATGACATGCAGATGGGCATGCTGGACGGTCTGTCCCGCAACCTCGCCGACATTCCAGCCGATATTGTAGCCGTGCGGTTCGGATCTATCTAGATGGGCGCGCGCATTCTCCAGAAGGTCGAAAGTGTCGAACCATTCCTCTGATGTCAGGTCGAAGGGCGTTGCGACATGCCGGAACGGTATGATGATACCGGAGCATTGCAGCACCTGATCGGTCGTTTCGAGGAAATAGCAGCTGTTGTTGGAAAAGAGCGGCGGGGCTTTTTCCGTACGGTTTGCGGCACAGAAGGGGCACATGGGCATCATTCCTGACCATATCAAGTCATTGCTACGGGCAGGCAATAGCGCGCGGTAGCGAAGGATATGTGACAGGCTGATATCAAGGGCCTGAGGGAAAGCCCGGACCGTTAACGCGGCCGTTTACGCCCAGTGTTTACCGTAACGTACTTCCGCGATCATGGAATTTGACAAAACATTCGCGTGCAGGTTTCATCTCAAGGAGAGAATTCGATGAAAGACGTCGACATTCAAAAGCAGGATGACCCGATCGTGCCCGTCAGCCGCCGCGATCTTCTGCTGGGCGGCACGTCGCTGGCTCTCACGGCTCTCGCCGTATCGGCCGCAACCGGACAGGCTGCCGCACAGACGCAGCAGGCGACGCCGGCACAGGGTGGCGCTTCGGGAAAGCCACCGAACATTCTCGTCATCTTCGGCGACRATATCGGCATTCCGCAGATCAGCGCATACACGATGGGCCTGATGGGTTACCGCACGCCGAATATCGACCGTATCGCCAGGGAAGGGGCGATCTTCACGGATTCCTATGGGCAGCAGAGCTGCACGGCGGGGCGTGCTTCCTTCATCCTCGGGCAGGAGCCATTCCGCACCGGCCTTCTCACGATCGGCATGCCGGGCGATCCGCACGGCATCCAGGACTGGATGCCGACGATCGCCGACGTGATGAAGACGAGGGGATATGCGACCGGCCAGTTCGGCAAGAACCATCTTGGCGACCAGGACCAGCACCTGCCCACCAAACACGGCTTCGACGAGTTCTTCGGCAATCTCTATCACCTGAATGCCGAGGAAGAGCCGGAAGGCTATTTCTACCCGAAGGACCCGGCCTTCCGCCGGCAGTTCGGCCCGCGCGGCGTGATCAAGTCTAGTGCCGATGGGAAGATCGAAGATACCGGCGCGCTCAACACGAAGCGGATGGAAACGGTCGACGAGGAATTTCTCGGCGCCGCCAAGGATTTCATCGATCGGCAGGCAAAAGCGGAGAAACCTTTCTTCGTCTGGTTCAACGCAACACGTATGCACATCTTCACCCATCTGAAGCCAGACTCTCTCGGCAAGACGGGCAAAGGCATTCATGCCGACGGTATGGTGGAGCATGACGGCCATGTCGGCCAGCTGCTCGATCAACTGGATCAGCTCGGGATCGCCGACAACACGATCGTTCTCTACACCACCGACAATGGGGCCGAGATTGCCCTGTGGCCGGATGGGGCGATGACACCTTTCCACGGCGAAAAGGGTACGACCTGGGAAGGCGGCTTCCGCATTCCGATGATGGTGCGCTGGCCGGGTGTCGTGAAGCCCGGAACCGAGGTCAACGATATCGTCACGCTGATGGACTGGATGCCGACCTTCGCGGCTGCCGCCGGCATGGACGATCTGAAGGAGCAGATGAAGGCCGGTTTCACGTCGGGCGCCAAAAACTTCAAGGTGCATCTCGACGGTTATAACCTGCTGCCGATGCTGAAGGGCGAAGTCAAAGCCGGACCGCGTGATTCCGTCTATTATTTCGACCAAGGCGGCAATCTCAACGCCATCAGGTGGAACGACTGGAAGCTCAGCTTTGCGATCAACAGCGAAGGCAATATCGCCACCGCGACGCGCGAGGTGCCGGCCTGGGCCAACATCGCCAACCTGCGCATGGATCCATATGAGCGCGGAATGAAGGAGGGTGGCGGCGCTGTCGACTTCCTTGCCCGCAATATGTGGCTGCTCGTGCCGGTGCAGGCGAAGATCAAGGACTTCTTCTCCGATTTCGATCAGTACCCCTATCAGGAGGGCAGTTCGCTGAATGCGAGCGGCATCAATTACAGCCTGCTGCGTCAGCAGGCGGCCCTGAAACGGCTGAACGATCTGGAGCGGCTGGCGCCGCAATAGTCCTCCCGAGACCGTCGCGGGAGTGCAGCCGGAGCTGCCGCGACGGAAGAGATCAAAACCGCAGCGATACAAATGCGTTCATCGCCGATGCTGGGGAGGCCTCGATGAGCTCGTTTTTGAAGATATTGTTCGTCCTCGTTCTGGCCGCCGTGTCGCTGGGGACAAGGCCGGCTTCGGCCGAGACCCCGGCGCCGGTGCAGAAGCCTGATCTTATCGACAAGCACGTGATCGATCTCGGCAAGATGAAAGAACGCCGCATCGTGCGCGTGCTCGTGCCCTACAGCAAGACGATCTATTTCGTCGACAAGGGCCGCCAGTATGGCACGGCGGTGCAGTTCGGGCTGGAGCTCGAAAAGGTCCTCAACAAGAACAGCAAGAAGCAGATCGACCGCGTCAACATCGTCTTCGTGCCGATGGCGCGCGACAGGCTGCTCGACGCGCTGAACGAGGGCTATGGCGATATCGTCATGGCCAACCTGACGATCACCGACGAGCGGCTGAAGCAGGTGGATTTCGCCGATCCGCTTTATGAAAATGCCGAGGAGGTGCTGGTCGCCGCTCCCAACAGCCCGGCGATCGCCAGCCTCGACGATCTCTCGGGCCAGCATATCGCGGTGCGCGCCTCCAGCAGCTATTACGAGCATCTTCTGGTCCGCAACAAGGAGTTGACCGCAGCAGGAAAACCCGAGATCGGCATCCATGTGATGGATGAAAGCCTCGAAGACGAGGACCTGATGGAGATGGTCAATGCCGAGCTTCTGCCGTTCACGGTCGTCGACGCCTACAAGGGGAATATCTGGTCGCATGTCTTTGCCGACATGAAGGTGCGCCAGGATATCGTGCTGTCCTCCGAGGGCAAGATCGCCTGGGCGATCCGCAAGAACAGCCCGGAGCTGAAGGCGGAACTGAACGCCTTCGTCGCGACGCACAAGGTCGGCACGACTTTCGGCAATATCCTGCGCAACACCTTTTACAAGCAGGACAAGATCATCAAGCGCGCCTATTCGCCCTCCGACGTCGCCCGCTTCCAGACGCTGGTGGAGATCTTCCGCAAATACGGCGGCAGCTATTCCTTCGACTATCTGATGCTGATGGCGCAGGGCTATCAGGAATCGCAGCTCGACCAGTCACGTCGCTCGCCGCGCGGCGCCGTCGGCATCATGCAGATGCTGCCTTCGACGGCGAAGGACAAGGTGATCGGCATCAGCGGCATCGACAAGGACCCTGATCGCAATGTCGAGGCGGGCGCCAAATATCTGCGCCACCTGATCGACACCTATATCGACGATGACGGTCTGGACGCCAAAGACCGGCAGCTTTTCGCCTTCGCCGCCTATAATGCCGGGCCTGGCAACCTGCACAAGTTTCGCGACAAGGCAAAGGCGATGGGCCTCGACCCCAATGTCTGGTTCGGCAATGTGGAGAATGCCGCCTCCGAGATCGTCGGGCGGGAAACCGTTCAATATGTCAGCAACATCTATAAATATTACGTGGCCTATTCGCTGCTCGTGGCGCGCATGGGGGAGCGGACAAATGCTGGCCAGCCTGTCCAGAAATAACCGTGCCGCCGGCTGTTGGAATCAGCAGCACGGTGGGTCTCTTCCTTAGGGTTTGCGCGTGAAGACGCCGAGATTGTAGAGCTGGACGCGCCTGTTATCGGCGGCCTCCGATTTCGAGCCCTCGATCGGGAAATATTCGCCGACCCCGACCGCATAGAGACGCCCGGCATCGACGGCGAAGGTGGTCGAGAGAATCTCCTTGATCGCCTCGGCCCGCTGCTGGCTGAGGTCGAGATTATGCTGGTCAGTGCCGGTCGAACTCGTATGGCCGACGACGAGGAACTTGTAGGCCCAGAGGTTCGGGTGGTGCAGTGCATCGGCGATCATACCGAGCGTGCGGTAGGATTCGGGCTCGATGGCAACGGAATCATTAGCAAAGGCGATCTCGACCACCATCTGGGGCAGGCGCGCGACCTTGCTCCAGTTCGGCAGGCCGGACATCTGTTTTCCGGACCCGTTCATGGCCTCCTGCCTGAGCAGTTCGACATCGACGATGGGCGCTGCCCCCTGCAGCTTGCCGAGCCCGTTGATAATGCGTTGTTCGGAGACCTGCTGTGCGAGCGCAAGCGCAGGGACGAGGAAGGCGGCGGCAAGGCCGGCGAGGGCGGTTTTTCTCATCGTCATGACCTTACCTCCAGCCCGCATCTGATATCGTCTGGCTGCATTGATTGCTGACCGTTTTTGTCTTGCCGGCGAGGCATGCAAGAATGTAGCCGTCGCCCTTCACGCCGTTGCAGCGCCGCGCCATGTCGGTGGCGCAGACCTTTTTATATGAGGACTGCGCCTGTTCGCGCTTCTGGATCGATGCCGCCACGCTCGCAAGTGTGGTTGTGCAGGTCGGCGATACCTTGGCGGAGTTCTGCGCGAGGCAATCGGCAATCCTGTTATTGCCGAGATTCATCCCCTTGCAGAACTTCCTGATATCGGCACCGCAATCTTTCGCGAGCACCGTGATCGCGTCGGCATAGCTGATGGTGTCGGCCTTTGCGGCACCCGTCCAGGCAATGGCGGCGATCGCCGCCGCACCAATCAGTTTCGGTCCTTTCCGCATGCCGCAAGCCCTCCTGCTGCGGCCGCCGGAATGGCGTCCCCTCGAGGCTTATTGAATGCAGATCGGGCGAGTTCGGATAAGTACGTTACCGTAAATCAGACCCGTAAATTCGGGGTAGTTACACGCTGGCCCGCCGATAGAGTGCCAACGAGCCGGCAAGCGTCAGCAAAGCGCCGCCACAGATACGGTCGAGCCAGAGCGCGCCCGACTTCCGCAACAGCCGGACGGCCTGCGAGCCGAGCAATGCGTAGCCGAACATGACCATGAAATCGATGGCGGCAAAGACGAGGGCGAGCATGGCATATTGCTCGACCTGCGGACCGGCGGGATCGATGAATTGCGGCAGGAAGGCCGAGAAGAACAGGTAGCCCTTGGGGTTGGTGACGGCGACGAGAAAGCTCTTCAGGAAAATCGTCACCGGCGAAGCGGACGCATTGCCGCTTTCAGAGCGCAGCGAAACATCCAGCGTCCCCTTGGAGCGCAGCAGCATGACACCCAGGAAGGCGAGGTAGCAGACACCCACCCATTTAACGACGGTGAACCAGAATTCCGAGGCGGCGAGCAGGGCACCAAGACCCAGTGCGACTGCGCCGATCAGCACGAAGTCGGACATGACTGCGCCGATCATGCCCGATATCGCCCGGCGCACCCCGAATTTCGAGCCGTTCGTCAGGGCCAGAAGCACGGTCGGGCCGGGTGTAGCGATGCCGATGAATGCCACAAGCGCAAATGCAAGAACGGTCATCTCAGTCATATCGTCCTCCTCCGTGTCAGGAATCGAGTTATGGCATTCACCTGACATTTGCGGAAGGGCCTTCAATGAAAGCCAATATCCTGCTCCGGATCAAAGCACAGATCCATGTATCCTGACCATTTACGGCGCCGTTTACTGTAACTTACTTCCGGAGATTCGCCCCGTATGTTTCGCTTTGATCGCTCAGCAAGTCCTCAGTACCTTCGCTATCCTGGCCTTGCCAAAGATGCGTCGGCATCAATCGAGGCCCTGCCGGGTTTTTCATTTCGTTCCGGGGGAAACGCACATGACAATCCAGTTTGGGATCAGACGCCTGTTGCGAACGCCTATCTCGTTCGCTTTCCTGGCAATTGCTTCGATGGCCATTTCGGCCCCCTCTGAGGCCGGGGCCGCTTCCCTGACCGAAGAGGAAGCGCGTGAGATCGGCATCGAAGCCTATGTCTATTTTTATCCGTTGATATCGATGGATATCACGCGCAAGCAGCTGACCAACATGGAACCGAAGGAGGGAGCGATTGGCGGTCCGGCCAACCGCTTCGCCAATGTCCGCGCATTTCCGGCGGCGGACATGAAGGCCGTAGTCCGGCCGAATTTCGATACGCTCTATTCGAGCGGCTGGCTTGATCTCACGAAGGAGCCGGTGGTGGTTACCGCACCGGATACCGGCGGTCGCTATTACCTCCTGCCGATGCTGGACATGTGGACGGATGTGTTTGCCGCGCCGGGTTGGCGAACGACCGGAACGTCAGCCGGAAACTTCTTGATTGCCTCGCCCGGATGGAGGCCCGAGCTTCACGATACGTTCGGCGAATTCAAGCTGCCTGATGGGACTGAACGGATCGATGCTCCGACGCCCTATGTCTGGATCATCGGCCGCACCAAAACCGATGGCCCTGACGACTACGATGCCGTTCACAAGGTCCAGGACGGCTACAAGATCACCCCGCTGTCGCAGTGGGGCAAAGACGCCAAGCCGGCCGCGGTCAAGGTAGACCCTTCCGTCGACATGAAGACGCCGCCGAAGACGCAGGCCGATACGGCTTCGGCGGAAGACTATTTCGCTTACTCTGCCGAACTCCTGAAACTTCATCCGCCGCACAGCACCGATCAGCCGATCATTGCCCGCATGAAGCGGATCGGCATCGAGCCCGGCAAGAGCTTCGATCTTTCCAAGGCCGATCCTGTCGTCCAGAAAGCGCTGAAGACGGCGCCGCAGGATGCGCAAGCGCTCATGGGCTGGAAGCTGAAGACGTTGGCACGCGTGGTCAATGGCTGGTCGATGAATACGGACACGATGGGCGTTTATGGCAATTACTACCTGAAACGCGCGATCATAGCGCAACAGGGGCTTGGCGCCAATCTGCCTGAAGACGCCATCTATCCGCTGAATCTTGCGGATGAAACCGGCAACCCGCTGGACGGGCGAAGCAATTACACGATCCACTTCGAAAAGGAGAACATTCCACCAGTCAACGCTTTCTGGTCGGTCACCCTCTATGACAGTGACGGCTTCCAGGTCGCCAACCCGCTCAACCGTTTCGCGGTCAGCAGCTGGATGCCGTTCCAGTTCAACGCGGACGGCTCGCTCGACCTCTATTTCCAGACGGAAAGCCCCGGCAAGGACAAGGAATGGAACTGGCTGCCGGCGCCGAACGGCCCGTATAATCTGACGATGAGGCTCTATGCGCCGAAGGGTAGCGCGCTGATCGGCAAGTGGAACCCGCCACCGGTGACGCGTGCGGCTCCGGCGGCTCCGCTCGCTGCTCAGTGACAAGGCCAAATGCATCGGAGGCTTGGCGGTGCGCGCCATGAACCATGGCGCGCACCACCGAGCCTTTCTTTTCCATCGATAGTTCGTTCCGCATCGAAGCATTTCGCGGCCGCAGCCATTAAACAGGCGGTCGGTTTTGAACGTCAGGGAATGCGACTGTGATGGAAAAGACGACGACGCTGACAACGGAACTGGCGCTGCTCCTGGCGCTTTCGACGCTGTGGGGAGCCTCCTACACTTTCATCAAGATCGGCGTCGAAACCATTCCACCGGTCACGCTGGTGGCAGCACGGACATTCATCGCCGGCGGGCTGCTTCTCGCCATCATCGGCTGGCGTGGCCTCAAGCTGCCCCGCGACCGAAAGACATGGGTCTACTTTCTGTTTCAAGCCTGCCTCAACAGCGTCTTGCCCTTTACGCTGATCGCCTGGGCCGAACGAACGACCGATGCCGGTCTTGCCGCAATCCTGAATTCCACGACGCCGATCTTTGCCTTTCTGATCACGGCGCTGATCACCCGGCATGAAGCGCTCACAGCCCGCAAGCTTTTCGGCGTGTCGGCGGGATTGATCGGAACTGCCCTGATCATCGGCGTCGGTGCGCTCGGCAGCATCGGACAGGCACTCTGGGCTCAGCTTGCGATCGTCACCGCCACGATCTGCTATGCGGGTGCCGCGGTCTTCGGGCGGAATTTCAGAGGGCTCGACCCAATGATGCCGGCTGCCGGCTCGCTGATATCAGGCGCGGTGATTCTCCTCCCGGTCAGCGTCATCGTCGATCATCCCTGGACGTTGCAGCCGAGCCTCCATTCGCTGCAGGCGCTCCTTGCGCTCTCCGTCTTCTCGACCGCGCTCGCCTTCGTGATCTATTTCCGTCTCGTGCAGACGCTCGGTTCGGTGGGTGCCACGGCCCAGGCCTATCTGAGGGTCCCGATCGGCGTTGCGATCGGTGTGATCTTCCTCGGCGAAACGCTGTCTTCCACGGCAGGCCTYGGTCTTGCCTGCGTCATGGCCGGTGTCATCGCGATGACGCTGCCCACACGAAGGCGGTTCCGTCAGGCTGCCTGATCCGCGCCTCCAGGACCACAAGATCTGCAACGGTTTATTCGACTGACATCGAAAATCACCTGTTGTCATCGTGCCGTCATTGATGATGAGGATACGGGTCGGCACAATGGGGGATATTGGCGTGGATGCGAAGGAAATGACTGAGGAGCAGACGGCTGTTCCATCGGCAGGCACGCCTGCGGAGGTCTTCGGCGCCTTCCTGAAGCTTGGCCTCACCTCGTTCGGCGGACCGATCGCGCATCTCGGCTATTTCCGCGACGAGCTCGTCACGCGGCGCAAATGGATCGACGAGAAGGGCTATGCCGATCTCGTCRCCCTCTGTCAGTTCCTTCCCGGTCCTGCATCGAGCCAGGTCGGCTTTGCCATGGGCCTGCTGCGCGGCGGGCCACTGGGGGCGCTTGCAGCGTGGAGCGCATTCACGCTCCCATCCGCGCTGATCCTGTTCATCTTCGCAACCGCCGCCACCGCGCTCGACAATCCTCTCGGGCAGGGTCTGCTGCACGGATTGAAGCTCGTTGCCGTCGCTGTCGTTGCACAAGCCGTCTGGGGCATGGCCCGATCGCTGACACCCGACAGGCCGCGCGCCGGCATCGCGCTGGCCGCCATTTTCATCGTGATATCAGCGGGGGCGCTCGGTCAGCTCGCAGCCATCGTCCTGGGTGCCGTTTCAGGGCTCGCCCTTTGTCGTGGGGCCGCGGTCGAGCAACGGACAGATTTTTCGTTCGGAATATCGAGATCTGCTGGCGTCACCTGTCTGCTGGCGTTCCTGCTCCTGCTGTTCGGTTTGCCGCTCATCGTTTCCATCATGGATTCGCAAGGGCTGCGCCTTTTCGATGCCTTCTATCGCTCGGGTGCTCTGGTGTTCGGTGGCGGACATGTCGTCCTGCCGCTGCTCGAGACGGAGGTGGTGCGGCCGGGCTGGGTTTCGGAAAACGCGTTTCTTGCCGGTTATGGTGTTGCGCAGGCGGTGCCCGGTCCGCTCTTCACGTTTTCCGCCTATCTCGGGGCGGTGACAGGTCCGTCTCCCAATGGTGTCACAGGCGCAGCCATCTCTCTGGTCGCCATCTTTCTGCCGGGCTTTCTGCTGCTGCTCGGCACCCTGCCTTTCTGGGACAGGCTCAGCACCTATCCGCTGGCGCAGGCGGCCATGCGTGGCGCAAACGCGGCTGTGGTCGGCGTCTTAGGTACGGCCCTCTACAATCCGGTATGGACAAGCGCGGTCCTCACATCGGCCGATTTTGCCCTTGCCCTGTCCGGCTTCCTGCTGCTGGTGGTCTGGAAGGCGCCGCCATGGATCGTCGTGGTGCTGATGGCAACGAGTGCGATCCTGCTGCAGCTTTCCGCCTGAACCGTATCGGGCCAGTCAATCCTTCTTCAGCAAGGCGGCTTCGATCGCCGCCCATGCCATCAGACCAAGCCTTGCATCCGCAATGTCGGTGCCGCCATGGGCACGAAGGCTGGAGCGAGGCGTCGTCTCGCCGGGGAGCAGCACGCGATGACCTGCCTCGGGGTCAACGATCAGTGACACAGGCCTGCCACTGTCTTCCCGCCGGTGGGCAAGCGCGCCGGCGAAGCTGTCCGATGGCCAGAGCGCATCGTCTCCGCCAGCCACGAGCACAAGGTTCGCGGCGGCTTTTTCGACGGGAATCCGCGCGCGCCGCAGGGTTTCCTCGTCCCTCGCCAGGCACTGTTCGAAGAAGGAGCGATAGGACACCAGCCCATCGCGATCAATCCGTTCCCAGGCGAGGTCGGCAGGAACGAAATCCAGCGGCTTTCCCTTCCAGGACCAGGATGAGCGTTCCGGCCAGGCAATGCCGTCCTTGCCGGGACCGATATTGCCCCAGACGACCGAGGTCGGGCTGATCGCAATAACGTCATCGACGCGCGGGTCCAGGGTGGCGACAAGCAGGGCCGCTTCGGCGCCTTTCGAGGTTCCGACGAAGACGATGCGCCGGCAGCCCCGCGCAATCAGGTAGTCCGTAGCGTCGGCGAAGGTCTCCAGCGGGATTTCGCAGATGCCGGGCGACTGACCGGGACCACCGAACCATTGCAGCGCCAGCGCCTGCGCGCCAGACTCGGCAAGCAGTCTGGCACGATCGATATCCACTCTGCCGCTGGAACCACTGAGCACGACGACGCCGGTCTCGCCTGCATCCGGCCGGGAGACGAACACCCCGTTGATCCAGCCTTCGAGCCGTTCGATTTTACAGCCGGCCATCGCGCCTGTTACCATACTGACATCCTGTTGAATTATGGAGTGGTTCTCGACTGGAACAGAGGGCGGAGCCTATCATGGTCGAGAAGCCGCAGGAACGCACCGGGGCATCGTTCGAGGATGCCGATGTCGTCAGCAATTATCCCTTCCGTCCGCCATATCCCGAGGCGGTTTACGACAAACTGCTGGGCATCGCGCCGAAACGCGCCTGCCTGCTGGATATAGGCTGTGGCCCCGGCAAGATTTCACGGCCGCTCTCACGGCATTTCGAAAAGGTCATTGCCGTCGATCCGTCGCGTCACATGATCGAGCTCGGCCAGAGCCTGGAGGAAGGGCGCGCGCGCAATCTTCACTGGATCGTCGGTTTCGCCGAGGATGTCGATATCCCCGATCGTCCCGATCTCATCGTTGCCGCCGCCAGCATTCACTGGATGGATCACAGGCGTCTTTTCGCGCGGCTGAAAACCTATGCTGCCGCCGATCACCGGGTGGCCGTCATATCGGGAGATGCGCCTTTCCAACCGGCCTGGGAGGCCGATTGGCAGTCTTTTCTCGGCAAATGGGTTCCGGCCATAACAGGCGAGGCGTTCGATCCCATTGGCAAGCGAGAGGGCTGGTCGGCGTACAAGGCGTTCCTCGACATCGACGGCTCCGAGCATTTCCACTCCGCTCCATTCGAGCAAAGTGTCGAAGACTTCATTCGCTGCCAGCATTCGCGCGATACGTTCGCGCCATCCCATCTGGGCGGCAGGATGAACAAGTTCGACCGAGAGCTCGGCGAGATGCTCGCTCCCTATGCTCGCGAGGGAAAACTGAGTTTCATCGTCAGGACGAAACTGGTCTGGGGCTCGATCAGGCAGGTCTAGGCCGCTGCCATGATGACGTGGGCCTGAATTTTGGCGGCAACCTCGCTGTCGCCATGCCGGGCGGCAATCGCGGATGCGGCATAGTCGGTCGCAACGTCCAGTTTTCCTGGAGCTCTGGCTTCGATTTCGCTGCGAAGGACGGTTCCCTGGCAATAGGCGAGGGCAGGAATCCGAGGCGAAAATGCGCGGCTTTGTTCGGCCTTCGTTTCGATCACCACATGGGAGAAACCCGCCTCTTCCAGCTCGGCGCAGATCAAGGCTTTGTCATGATAGCCGTGCGGCGTGCGGACCAGGAAGCGTGGCGGATCGTCCGGAAACATCGTCGCAAGGGCGGTCGTCACATCGTCGGCAAAAACATTCTCCTCGAGGCGGTCCCATACGTTGAACAGGAAACGTCCGCCGGGCTTCAGGACACGCTTTGCTTCGCGGTAGCCGGCTATGCGGTCCGGGAAGAACATCGCGCCGAATTGACATAAGACGAGATCGAAGGCGGCATTTTCAAACGGCAGTTTCAGAGCATCCGCCTGGCGCCATTCCAGGCGATCATCGAAGCCCTGTTGCGAAGCAGCGTAGTCGAGCATCGACTGGTTTAGATCGGTGACGATATAGCGTGCGTCCGAGGACAGTTTCGGCGCCAGTGCGCGGGTGACGACCCCGGTGCCTGCTGCGATTTCCAGAACTGCGCCGGGCGACAGGGATGCCGCTCTCTGAGCGAGATCCACGGCGAAGGGCGCGAAAATCAGCGGGACCATATAGCGGTCGTAGTTTTCCGGGATCGAGCCGGTGAACAGCTTGTCCGTTTCCAGCATTGTCATCACCCTCCGCCGCCCAATACGGCTTCAAGCACATCGGTTTCACTGCCGCTCACAGCCGCAAGCTGTCGTCCAGCCAGACCCGGAAGCCGCCGCGGAAGGCGTTTTCGTTGCTGCCACGCCGGCATTTGAGCGGCAGATCCTTCAGCTTTTCGACGTTGCCGCCCCCGATGACGATATAGTCGGGCAGCAGGGCGGCGGCCAGGCGATCGGCGACGTCGAAGACCGATTTTCGCCATCTGCCCTTGCCGCGACCTTCGAGGCCCCGTTCGCCGACATAGTCCTCGAATGTCGCCTTCTTATAGGGCATATGCGCGAGTTCGAGCGGCAAGCAGACGTTCTCGGCGATCATGGCCGAGCCGAGTCCGGTGCCGAGGCCAAGGAAGAGCATGCGGCCGGCCTCGTAGCTGCCGATCGCCTGCATCAGCGCGTCATTGACCACGCGCACGGGCTTGCCGAGAGCTTTTTCGAAATCGAAGCCCTTCCATCCCGGGCCGAGGTTGAACGGATCGGCCGCAGGGCGGTGGGCGACAACGGCGCCGGGATAGCCCATGGCGACGACGTCATAGTGCCAGTCGGCGGTCAGATCGGTAAGGGCTGCCACCATCTTCGCCGCCGTCATCTCGCGCCCCGATACGACCGAGCGCCTCTCGCTGCCGCTGCTGAGTTCCGCCTTCAGATGCGAGCCACCGATATCGACGGCGAGCACGATGCGGCCGTCCGGCGCAGCAACCTTGGGCTTGGCTCGCTCACGCGCCTGCTTTGCCTGCGATGCTTCCATTGTGTCAACCATGGCTGGCGCTCCTCTCCGGGCTGTACCCTCATTCCCTCCCGCGCCATTCTATCGGGCACAAGATCGTAGCCGGCTGTCAAGCCGGTATATTGCGGATCGCTTAATTTCATCTCAGGATGGCAAGGAAGATGCGCAAACATAGCGGAGGAACAGCACTTGGCCTATCCGACACTGCCACCCGGTTCCGTCGAGCCACCAGGCGCGCCGGGCATCGAGCCCCGATGGACGTCCAGCGACAAGAGTGCTGTTGGTACCGCCGTCAGTTCGGCGAGCTGCGTCTGGTTCACGGCAAGCCACGGCATCCTCAACGAGATCTACGCGCCGCGCCTCGACATGGCCTGTATGCGCGATTTCGGTTTCATCGTCACGGCGGAGGGCTATTTCTCCGAGGAGAAGCGCGATGCCGATCACAGCGTTCAGGCGATCGAGGACGGCGTTCCGGCTTTCCGTCTCGTCAATTCCGCCCGCGACGGACGATATCGCATCACCAAGACCATCTTTTCCGACCCGGAGCGTGAGGTGGTGCTGCAGGACATCCACTTCGAGGCATTGAGGGGCAACCTTTCCGACTACAGGCTGCATGCGCTTGCTGCCCCGCATCTCGTCAATGGCGGTGCCGAGAACAGTGGCTGGTCCGCCGATTTCAAGGGCAGGCAGATGCTCTTTGCCGAGGGATCCGGGCGGTCGCTCGCCATTGCCGCTTCGGTGCCTCTGCTTGCCCGGTCAGTGGGTTATGTCGGCATTTCCGATGGCTGGCAGACGCTGTCGCGCGGCAAGGGATTGAGAGAGGATTATTGCGTTGCTGCCTCCGGCAATGTCGCGCTATCAGGCACGCTTGATATGCAGGCGGGTAAGGGGCGGGCGCTGATCGCCATCGGCTTCGGCACGCAGCCGGAAGAGGCTGCTCTGCGCGCGCTGCTCAGCCTCGAACAGGGCGGCGAACCGGCGCTGAAACATTACTGCAGCGGATGGCGGGAGTGGCAGGCCGGGCTGCTTGCGCTCGACGAACCGCATGATCCAGATAAGCTGAACCGCTACCGCGTCAGTACCGGCGTGCTCGCCACCCACCGAGACGATGCCTCCGGTGCCATCATCGCCAGCCTGTCCATCCCCTGGGGTTTCAGTAAAGGCGATGACGACCTTGGCGGCTATCATCTGGTGTGGACGCGCGACCTGGTGGAAACGGCGGGCGGTCTGCTCGCGGCCGGGGCCACCGCGGATGCGCGCTCCGTTCTCGACTATCTCTCCGTCATCCAGGAGGCGGACGGCCATTGGGTGCAGAATGCCTGGCTGGACGGCAGGCCCTACTGGCATGGCATCCAGATGGACGAAACTGCCTTTCCGATCCTGCTCTACGACATGCTGCTGCGGGCAGGCGCGATTAATGCGTCAGAGGCCGGCCGCTATCTGCCGATGATCGAGGCGGCTGCGGGCTATCTCGTCAGAAACGGTCCCGCCACCCAGGAGGATCGCTGGGAGGAAGATGCCGGTTACTCGCCGTTCACGCTCGCCGTGGAGATCGCCGGGCTGCTTGCGGCGGCCGATGCACTGGAGGCGGCCGGGCGGCTCACGGCGTCGCACTATCTGCGCGAGGTGGCCGATGGCTGGAACGAGCGCATCGAGGAGTGGACTTACGCCACCGATACGGAACTGTCGCGTAGTCTCGGCGTCGAGGGCTATTACGTGCGCATCGCTTCGGCCACGGATGGCGCCTCGTCGCTGGGGCGTGACTTCATTCCGATCCGCAATCGCGACGATCTCGGCGAGGTGCTGGAGGCGGACCTGCTGATCAGCCCGGATGCTCTGGCGCTGGTGCGCTTCGGCCTCCGGGCCGCCGACGATCCGCGCATCCTCGGCACGGTGGCGGCAATCGATGCGCAATTGCGCCGCGACCTTCCCGCCGGTCCCTACTGGTATCGCTACAATGACGACGGCTACGGCGAGCGCATTGGCGGCGCGCCTTTTGCCGGAAGCGGTGTCGGCAGGCTCTGGCCACTGCTGACCGGCGAGCGCGCCCATTACGAACTCGCCGCCGGACGAGTGGACGAAGCGCGGCGGATGCTCGCTGCGCTGGAGGCTTCGGCAAGCGAGGGAGGGCTCTTGCCCGAGCAGATATGGGATAGCGAGGACGTGCCGGCACGCGAGCTTTTCCTCGGCCGACCCTCCGGCAGCGCCATGCCRCTCGTTTGGGCGCATGCCGAACACATCAAGCTGCTGCGGTCGCTGCGCGATGGCACGATTTTCGACATGCCGCCCCAGACCGTTGCCCGCTATGTCGCGGCAAAGCCGGCGCAGGCACCCTTTTCCTGGCGGCTGACGGCCCGGCGCGATCAAATGCCGGCGGGCCGGCGGCTCCGCATCGAACTGCCCGAGCCTGCGCTGGTGCGCTGGTCCACCGACGGCYGGGCAAGTGCCACCGACAGTCCATGCCGCGACACGGGCTTCGGCATCCATGTCTTCGATCTGGCGACGGAAACGCTCGGCCCCGGTGTCGTCGACTTCACGATCTTCTGGACGGATGCGCAGCGCTGGGAAGGCACGGATTTCAGGGTCGAGGTGGTTTGAAAGGCAGCGCGGCCTGCACTTAAGAAGCCTGCATAAAGGAAGCGGCCGTTTCCGGCCGCTCAAGAGACTTATTTCATTTTTTCTGTATTTCCGGAAGTATTGCCGGAAACTCGGGATCAGGCCTAAGCCAAACCCAGGGGATCAGGACTTGTAGATCAGCCAGCTCTTGGTGAATTCCTTTTGCATGCCGTCCTCATAGACGACGGTGCAGTTGCGGCCGGCATTCTTGGCGCTGTAAAGCGCGATATCGCTCCTGGAATAGAGCTCGCCGGCATCATCGGCATGTGAGGCCATGCAGATGCCGATGGAGACCGTGACCGGGCCGTAATTGACGCGGGTGCGGGAATTCTTGAAGGGGGTGGATTCCAGCGTGCGGCGGATGCGCTCGGCGATTGCAGTCACTTCGTCGAGCGTATTGCCGTCGATGATGAGGGCGAATTCCTCGCCGCCGGTGCGGGCGACGAAGACGTCGCGGCGGACATTGGTGCGGATGACGGAGGCAACCGTCGCCAGCACCTTGTCACCGACCGGGTGGCCATAGGTGTCGTTGATCTTCTTGAAATTGTCGATGTCTGCGAGAAGCAACGCCGTGACCGGGCGCAGCGCAGGATTGTTGAAGACGGCGGCCAGCCGGTCGTCGAAGGCGCGGCGGTTGGAAAGGCGCGTCAGCGAATCCGTGTTGGCGATGCGCTTGTATTCGTCGAGTTCCTTGCGGACCTGATCCATCTCCTGCGAGCGCTGGACCATGTCTTCTACGGTCTTTTCGCCGTGAGTGATCGTATCGCCGGTTGCCTGGGTGAGCAGGTCGATGGCGTTTTCGATGAGGTCGGCGCTGCTCGTGCTCTTGGAGCTGATGCGCTTGCAGGTCTCGTTGAGCAGCCGGTTATAGCTTTCGAGCGAGGTCTGCTCCTGGCGCAGCACGCGGAGCAGGCCTTCCAGTTCGCCGGCGATGCGGCTGTGCGCGTCGTCGAATATCTTGGCTGGCGCCGTGTGTGAGCAGTGCTGCGTGCCGAGCACGTCGAGTTCCGCCTGTGTCGCCTGGCTGCCGAGAGCGGCAAGGTCGCGGGTGAGCGCGGGATTGGAACCGATATAGGCCTCGTAGAAGAGTTCGTAATTGCGGGGAATTGGCGCAACGCCCATGGAGCGCATGGCATAGGTGATCTGACCCGCCACATCGGGAACCTGCACCTTGGGCGCGACGGCCGTATTCATTCCGGCAACTCCTCAGTTCTTAAGCAATCTTCTATTTGTTAGCTTAAATTTCTTGGGAAAAGATTAAAGCCACATATACCAAAGATTACATACGATAAGTTTGACAGGTCGCAATACAACGATCAGCCCTATGATTTTTCTCAAAGATTTGTAAGTTCGACAGTACCGAAGACACCTCCTATGCGCGAGTGTCTCAAAAAAGTTCAGTCGTTTTTCTATTTTCAGGGATTGTTTTCGTTTTGTTGACGGTCGGTGTCTGTTGTCTGATCTACTGGCGGGAAGCGCTAAGTGACAGATTCCATCTCAATAAACCGGATTTACGGGGACCGGAACGCGCCCCCCTGTTGAAGGCATGAGATCATGGAATCGTCTCGCCACACGTCGCCCGCCATTCTTGCGCTCGCCATCGTCGCCGGCATTGCTTTCCTTCTACAGCAAAGCGGCTTCTTCAACGGCATCTTCAGCACCGACATCCTCGCCAGCGTGGATGCGGAGGATATGCTGAGTGCGGCCGATTTCGCGGGCATGGAAAAGCCCGTAACTCAGGCCGTGACGGCGGCCAATATCGATGTCGCCGAGACGGCTTCCGTTCGATAGCCTGCCTGAAGTATCAGCCGAGGTTYAGCTCCTGGAAGAAGTCGTTGCCCTTGTCGTCGATGACGATGAAGGCCGGGAAGTCTTCGACCTCGATCTTCCAGACTGCTTCCATGCCAAGTTCCGGATATTCGAGAACATCGACCTTGCGGATGCAGTCCTGCGCCAGGCGGGCGGCCGGGCCGCCGATCGAGCCGAGATAGAAGCCCTGGTGCTTCTTGCAGGCTTCGCGCACGGCGCGCGAGCGATTGCCCTTGGCGAGCATGACCATCGAGCCGCCGAAAGACTGGAACTGGTCGACATAGCTGTCCATGCGACCGGCCGTCGTTGGGCCGAAGGAGCCGGAAGCGTAGCCGGCAGGGGTCTTGGCCGGGCCGGCATAATAGACCGGATGGTTCTTCATATAGTCGGGCATGCCTTCGCCCTTTTCCAGCCGCTCGCGGATCTTGGCATGCGCCAGGTCGCGGGCGACGATGATCGTGCCGGTCAGCGACAGCCGCGTCTTGACCGGATGCCTGGAGAGTTCGGCAAGTATATCGGCCATCGGACGGTTCAAGTCGATGCGAACGACGGATTCAGAGAGCTTGGCCTCGTCGATCTCGGGCATGTACTTGGAGGGATCGGTTTCCAGTTGCTCGACGAAGATGCCCTCGCGGGTGATCTTGCCCTTGGCCTGGCGGTCGGCGGAACAGGAAACACCAAGGCCGATCGGCAGCGAGGCACCGTGGCGGGGCAGGCGGATCACCCTGACGTCATGACAGAAATACTTGCCGCCGAACTGGGCGCCGACGCCGAGGCCCTGCGTCAGTTTGTGGATTTCCTTTTCCATCTCGATGTCGCGGAAGGCATGGCCGCTTTCGGAGCCTTCGGTCGGCAGCTCGTCGAGATAGCGGGTCGAGGCGAGCTTGACGGTCTTCAGGTTCATCTCGGCGGAGGTGCCGCCGATAACGATCGCCAGATGGTAGGGGGGACAGGCTGCCGTACCCAGCGTCAGGATCTTCTCCTTAAGGAAGTCCAGCATGCGGTCATGCGACAGCAGAGAGGGCGTGCCCTGGAACAGGAAGGTCTTGTTGGCAGAGCCGCCGCCCTTGGCGACGAAGAGGAAGTCGTAGCTGTCGGTGCCTTCCTCATAGATATCGATCTGCGCCGGCAGATTGTTCTTGGTGTTCTTTTCCTCGAACATCGTGATGGGGGCGAGCTGCGAGTAGCGCAGGTTCTTCTTTTCATAAGCGTCGAGCACGCCCTTCGAAAGAGCAGCCGTATCGCCGCCTTCCGTCCAGACGCGGCGGCCCTTCTTGCCCATGATGATCGCCGTGCCTGTATCCTGGCACATGGGCAGCACGCCGCCGGCGGCGATATTCGCGTTTTTCAGCAGGTCATAGGCGACGAAACGGTCGTTATCGGTCGCCTCGGGATCGTCGAGGATCGAAGTGAGCTGCTTCAGATGGCCGGGACGCAGCAGATGGTTGATATCGGCAAAGGCGGTTTCGGCGAGCAGACGGATACCTTCGGGATCGACTGACAGGATCTCCTGGCCCTTGAAGCTGTCGACCGAGACATGGTCGCTGCTGATCTTGCGGTAAGGGGTGGAATCGGCGCCGAGGGGGAAGAGATCGTCAGCCATCGAAGTGACCTTTCTAGTGGGATATTTTGGAAGCGGTCTAAATCTGGTGGATGGCAAAATCAATCGGGAAGGGGTGGTGGAGCGTTGGCAAAAATGCCGCGCCTTCCTCGCTCATTCCTGTACCCTCGTGCCGGCACAAGGGATGTCACAGCGATGAGGGATGATGGGGAACTGCCTTCGCCTCATCGAGACCGAGCCATGTGCGGCAATCCGCTACTGTCTCCACCTCAAACAAAAGAGGCCGGCAGAGCCGGCCTTTCCATCATCATTTGACCCATCAGCTCACATCGAGGTGGTCATCGTCTCCGGGCACACCATCGCGGCAATCCTTATCGAGGCAACATGCGGCTACCGGATCGATCAATGGGCTTGAGTCCACAGCATCGGCCCGAAAATCGGAATCGATTTTCGCAAAGTCTAATGCGTAGATTCAAAGAGTTAGAGCGTCCCTAGTGCGTCCGAACGGACGCACGGCACTCTAGAATGTTGCCGAGGTTTTCAATCCCAATACGACAACGTCGTCATTGTCGCTGGTGCCGCCGGGATGGCGGATATACTGGAGATTGGGACGGATGAGCAGCCCGGCATGCGGGCGATACGTGTAGTAGAGCTCGGCAGCGTATTCGGAACCACGCGGATCGTCGGACGTCGAGGCGCGACTGTTGACGTGCGTGGTGCCTATGGCGAAGCCGATGTCATCCTCCGGACGCGATTTGAAAAGCCCTGTGTAGACGACGCCCGCAGCGATCTGGCGATCGGTGGTCGATGTACGCTTGTCGGCCATGACAAGGTTGAGGAACAGGCTGAGATTGTCCGTCATCTGCTGCTGGAAACTCAGGTAGCCACCGTATCGTCCCCGATCCCGGCGTGCAGGCAGGCCCGTAATGGCAAAAGGATCGCCATTGACGTCGTCAGCGATGTCGTCGGCGTTGGAGGTGTCGTACCAGCCGCCGATCTTGTAGCTGCCGGGCAAGGTTCCGCCTCCGAACTTCGGCAACCAAGCCAGTTCCACGGGGATCAATGCGCCCGTGGAATGACTGAAGAACACCGGCAGAACCTGATCATCAACCCCTAGATATTTAGGGTTTACGTCATAGACGCCAACCTGGAAATATCCGAAGCCAGTCAGATTGAACTTCGCCCGCGTCGCCCACTGGCTGATCGGCCAGTTGTAGATGTAGTCTCCGACAAGATTTCCGAGATCCGAACCGCAAAACGTCAGGTTCTGAAAATCGCACGGGAACGAGGCAAAATCCTCGTTGACGGGCATTCGTCCAATCTTCCAGTCGATAAGACCGTTCGCAAACTGCTGCTGGTACCAGAAGTCGGTCAGTCGGATGGTCTGTCCGCGGCCGTAGACCTCCTGTACCTGCTGCAGGGTTCCGAGCTGCGCGTCGTCACTCAGGTTCCGGCCGGTGCGCTGGGTGAGCGTGACCTGGAATTTGGCGTCGGGGACCCCAAGCAGCCGGTCGAGATCGAAGGTCACTCCGGCCGAATACTGGTCGGCATATCTGCTCTTGCTATCGATGCCGCCGACCGGGTTGTAGGCGAACTCCCCGACATAACCGAATTGGAAATCGATGCCCCTGTCCCGAAGATTGGTCCGAGCCCCGTTCCAGTCGCCGAACAGCCACGGCTCCGGATCGCTGACGGGTGCTGCGGCTGGAGAAACAGGAGCAATCGCGTCTCCGGCTTCGACGACGCCAGTTCCGTCGAGCGCGATGAGCATGATGGCGGCCACGGCAAGCTTTGAGCACTGCACTCCGGTCATCCTCCGAACTGGAAGGTAGCCGCGCGATCAGGCCGCCGTCCTTCCAAAAGATTCTCCGATTCGTCAGAGTATGGTAGCCTATTCCAGCTCCGGTCGATTGCACAATAGTGTCGGTCAATCATCGCAACCCGCCACATTCGGTCGCCAGCCTAAAACAAAGGCCGGCAGAGCCGGCCCTTTCATCATCATTCAATCTGTCAGCTCACATGGGACTGATCATCGTCTCCGGCCGCACGATCGCGTCATACTCTTCCGACGTTACCAGCCCGCTCGCCAGCGCTTCTTCCTTCAGGGTCGTCCCGTTCTTATGCGCCGTCTTGGCGATCTTGGCGGCTGCGTCGTAGCCGATCTTGGGGGCGAGTGCGGTGACGAGCATCAGCGAGCGCTCGAGGCCGGCCTTGATGTTGTCTTCGCGGGCTTCGATGCCGACGACGCAATTGTCCGTGAAGGAGACGGCGGCGTCGGCGAGCAGCTGGACCGACTGCAGGAAGTTGTAGGCCATCATCGGATTATAGACATTGAGCTCGAAATGGCCCTGGCTGTCGGCGAAGGTCAGTGCCGCGTGGTTGCCGAAGACGTGGATGCAGACCTGCGTCAGCGCCTCGCACTGCGTCGGGTTCACCTTGCCGGGCATGATCGAGGAGCCGGGCTCGTTTTCCGGCAGTGCCAGTTCGCCAAGGCCGGCGCGCGGGCCGGACCCGAGCAGGCGTATGTCGTTGGCGATCTTGAAGAGGGCAGCGGCGGCGGCATTGATCGCGCCGTGGGCGAAGACCATCGAATCATGCGAGGCGAGTGCCTCGAACTTGTTCGGCGCGGTCACGAAGGGCATGTCGGTGATGACAGCGATCTCTTCGGCGACCTTCTCTGCAAAACCGACCGGCGCATTGAGCCCGGTGCCGACGGCCGTGCCGCCCTGGGCGAGCTCGCAAAGGCCGGGCAGGGTCATTTGGATACGCTTGATGGCGGAGCCGACCTGCGCGGCGTAACCAGAGAATTCCTGACCAAGGGTGAGTGGCGTCGCATCCTGCGTGTGGGTGCGGCCGATCTTGATGATGTGGCTGAACTCGGTGACCTTCATGTCGAGCGCCGCATGCAGATGCTTCAGCGAGGGCAGAAGATGATGGGCGATCTGTTCGGCGCAGGCGATGTGCATGGCCGTCGGGTAGGTATCGTTCGACGACTGGCTCATGTTGACGTGATCGTTCGGATGTACCGGCTTCTTGGAACCCATGACGCCGCCGAGCATTTCTATGGCGCGATTGGAGATCACCTCGTTGGCGTTCATGTTGGATTGCGTGCCGGAACCGGTCTGCCAGACGACCAGCGGGAAATGGTCATTCAGCTTGCCGTCGATCACTTCCTGGGCCGCATCCACGACAGACTTGCCAATGCCAGCATCCAGCTGGCCGAGCGCCATGTTGGCACGTGCTGCAGCCTGCTTGACGATTCCGAGCGCACGCACGATCGAGAGCGGCTGTTTTTCCCAGCCGATCTTGAAATTGCCGAGAGAACGTTGCGCCTGCGCGCCCCAATATCGGTCGCTGGCAACTTCGATCGGGCCAAATGTATCGGTTTCGGTGCGGGTGGAGCTCATGGCTTCGTGCCTTCCTGTCACATGCTGTTAAGGGCAGTCTTTGAGGATGAGGGACTTATAGGGTGGAAAGCTTTCCAAGAAAACCGGACGCAGTGCGAAATATTGAAACCGGTTGTCATGTTTACCGGCGTATTTCAGCGTGTTCTTTCGGTCACGCTGGGAAATTAATGCAAATAGCGTCACAAAGCACACTTTCTCGTAGCGGAAAATTCGGTAAAAAATTAACTAATAATTTCATAATTTTGTGTGAACTTCTGCACGGCGCTTGCGTTCGACCCCGTCACACAAAGTTGAGCCTGAAAGTGCTGGCGGCGCGGGCCGGTTTCTGATGAATGGGCCGCAGCTGCCGGGAATTCTGGAAGAATTGATCTGAGCCTTTTTACTTGACAACAGCATGGTACTGGGACTGGAAAACAAGATGAAGTTCGTTTTGAAAAGCGCGGTTTCCGCATTGGCACTTTCCTGCGTGATGGGCGCGGTTCCTGCGCATGCCTATACGCTGATGGACATGCTGCGCGGCGACCGGGCAAGAAGCGGCCAGAGCACGATCATCATGGACCCCTCGGCTCCGGTTCGCGGGAATCGTAACGGCCTTGGCGGCGATATCGATCCGGAAGCCGCACTGCCGAAGGTTTCCAGCCCGCGCTACTACACATACAAGACCGAAGCCTTGTTGCTCGTCGATACGACGAAGTTTGCCGATCCAGTCGTGACCGGCGCGGTCGCCGACGTGTCGGGCGCTGCCACGACCGATGGCGCTCCGCAGCGCCATTTCCTGACGGAAGCCAAGGTTCGCGCCAATACCGATGTCGCCAAGGCCCTGCAGGGCTATTACGGCGACGGCAAGAACCCGCTCGTCTGGGTTTCCAGCGAAGGTGTCAGCGAGCGCGGCAAGGCTGCGCTGACCGTACTTGCCGATGCGGCAAGCGTCGGCCTCGATCCGGCCGATTATGCCGTGTCCGAGCCGACGATCGATCCGGCCAATCCGGATCCCGATCTCCGCGACCGGGCGCTGACGCAGTTCGAACTGGCGCTTTCCTCCAAGGTTCTGGCCTATGTGCAGGATACGACGCGCGGCCGCGTCGACCCGAACAAGCTCTCCGGATACCATGATTTCCAGCGCAAGGTCGTCAAGCTCGATCCGGTGCTGAAGCTCTCCCGCCTGAGCCCCGACGTTGCGGCCTATCTTTCCAGCCGCAATCCAGACAGCACGCAGTTCCTCGCGTTGAAGGCCGAGCTTGCCAAGCTGCGCGCCGCCGACGGCGGGAACGAAGCGCCGATCACCATTTCGCTCACTTCCTTGCTGCGCCCGGGCGACAGCTCGACGGAAGTCGCCAACATCGTCAAGGCGATCCAGAAGCACGGTTCGGAAGAGCTGAAGACCGCGCATGCGGCCACCTTCTCGGCCTATACAGGCAGCAGCGACTATTCGCCCGAGATCGTGTCACTGGTCGAGGACTTCCAGAAAGAACATGGCCTGAAGCCCGATGGCGTGATCGGCCAGGCGACTGTGCGCACCATGACCGGCGGCGACACCAATGCGTCCAAGGTCGACAAGCTCGTTGTCGCGATGGAGCAGGCGCGCTGGCTGCCTGACGATCTCGGCCCGCGCTACGTGATGATCAACCAGCCGGCCTTCATGGCCTATTACTATAACGACTCCAAGCAGCAGCTTGCGATGCGCACCGTGGTCGGCGGCAAGAACAACCAGACCTATTTCTTCGACGACGAGATCGAGACCGTCGAGTTCAACCCGTTCTGGGGCGTGCCGCAGTCGATCATCATCAACGAGATGCTGCCGAAGCTGCGCTCCGACCCGAACTATCTGGACCAGATGGGCTATGAAGTCGAAGTCGGCGGTCGCGCCGTTCCGTCCTCCAGCGTCGACTGGTACGGCTCGACGCAGAATGTCTCGGTGCGCCAGCCGCCGAGCAGCGACAATGCTCTCGGCGAGTTGAAGATCCTGTTCCCGAACAGCCACGCCATCTATATGCACGACACGCCCTCGAAGAGCTTCTTCAAGCGTGACATGCGTGCACTGAGCCACGGCTGCGTCCGCCTTGCCGACCCGCGCGCCATGGCGGCTGCCGTTCTCGGCACGACGGTCGATGATGTTGCGAAACAGATCGCCACCGGCCAGAACCATGCTGTTAAGGTGCCGCAGAAGATCCCGGTCTACGTGTCCTATTTCACCGCATGGCCGAACAAGGACGGCGTGATCGAGTATTTCGACGATGTGTATGGTCGCGATGCTTTTGTGGACAAGGCGTTTGATGTGACGACGAAGTCACGTGGGGCGCAGATCTGACTCCAAGCGTTGGATGGGTAATTGGGCGGGCGGTCTTCGGGCCGCCCTTTTGTTTTGGGCGTCTGCGCACGAAAAATCTGAGGAGAGGGTGTACCGTGGGCCTCTCATCCGCCCCTTGGCTTGCAACGACATGAGACACTTTGATTGGGAGCGAGGCGTCGCGACAGCGTCCCTTCTACCCAGCGGGAGAAGGTGCCTGCGGGATGCTGACGGGAAAGCGCTGCGCTTCAACGAGCGGTCCCTTCTTGATCGAGATAATTCAGGTGAATGAGAGTGCAAACGGACGGATAGCTCCACTATCCATCGGATGATCGCTAACTTCGATATTCAACAGACTCGCATACCGCCCTATGGTGAGGCTTCAACATGCCGGGGTTGAGGGGATCAGATGAGATGGACTTTTTTGACGGGAGTGGCGCTTGCTGCGTCCCTCGCCGTGGCGTCAGCCAATGCAAGCGAAGACAGGCTCGATTCCGCGCTCGGCACAATGAAGGTAATAGGGGAACCACTGCTCCTGGAAGACGGCCGACACGCTGGTTGCCAGTACACATTCGTTGTTCTCACGCGAGATCGGGTCTACCGGCACGGGCAGTATTTGAGGATTGCCGGATCGGTCAGTGTCATAAGAACGAGCGATTTCGTGGATTCACCTGCGCAACATGCCGTCAACACGATGTTAAAGCTGGTTGTCAATGAGGTTGCCATCTCATCCGACGGCCGGTTGAATTTGACGCCATCGGCTCCCTCGCGAGCCTACCTGCTGGGTGAGAATATGCAGAGCCATATGGACAGGCTCGACGAACCCAGGAATACCGAGACGCCCGGAAGCGTGACATTGATGCTTGATGCCGATCCGACGATGAAAATATTGAAGGAGGCGGCGAAGTCCTCTCACAAAATCGCTGTTGCTTTCAACCAGCGAGGCGGCAACAAGGACATAACCATTCCAATTGAGCTCGATGTAACGGATTTCGGGTTGAATGGCGAGAGGACACGGTCGGATGAAGCAGAGCGCAACTTTGCACGCTGTATGGGGAGTGTCTTCAGGGATATTCCATCGGCACGGATGGCCGAGTGAGCCCTGCCTCAGACAGCAACCTTAGCAGCAGAATCCCGCAGCAAACTCTCCACGAGTTCCACCGTCAGCTCATCGAAATGCGTGATGATCACATCCGGATCGAGGCTGGACACCGGCACATCCGAATAGCCGAAGGGTACGGCAATCGCCGGCACACCGGCATTTTTCGCGACGGCGATATCGTTGATGCTGTCGCCGATCATCACGGAGCGGGCAATGTCCCCGCCGGCGCGCTCGATGGTACCGGTGAGGTGGCGGGCGTCGGGCTTGCGGTGTTCGAACGTATCGCCGCCGGTGACCGCGTCGAAATAATGCGTCAGGCCGAGCTTCTCCARCAGGCCGCTAGCCAGGCCCTCGAGCTTGTTGGTGCAGACGGCAAGCCTATAACCCGATGCCTTCAGGCGATCCATCGCAGCGACGAGGCCGGGATAGGGCTCGGTATGCCCCGGCATGTTTGCGCTGTAGTGGGCTACGAAGCGCTCGACGAGCGGGGGCAGGGCTTCAGGCGAGATTGGGTGACCCTGCAGCTTGCAGGCGCGCTCTATCATCACACGGGCGCCCTGGCCGACCAGGTGCGTGAGGTCGTCATAGGTGACAGGCGCTAGATCAAGCGCCGCGATCGTGTAGTTCAGGCTTTCGACCAGATCGACATGGGTATCGAGAAGCGTGCCGTCGAGATCGAAGATGACAAGGGCGTTTCCGGTATGTTCGGGAGCGATGGTCAAAGTGGTGCCTTTTTGCGGGTAGGATCATCCGGGAGTAGGCGATGAACGGGCGAAAAGCAACGCCAGGATATCAGAGAGAAACGTCGCAGCCGAAACGGGTGGCTTTCAATCCAAAGACGATGATTTTGGCTTTCGTTTGCAATACGAGCCGTGTAAACAGCACATCCAACGCAACATCAGGAGCTGGCGGCGCATGGATGCCCGCGAAATGAAGATCAAGGCCGCCGAGGCCGCGCTTGTCCATGTTGAATATGGCATGCGCCTTGGAATCGGGACCGGAAGCACGGCAGAGGAATTCGTCCGTCTGCTCGCTGAAAAGGTTGCAGCCGGCTTCAGGGTCGAGGGCGTCCCGACGTCCGAACGCACCGCTCGGCTCTGCGTCGAACTCGGCGTTCCCCTGAAATCACTGGACGAGCTACCACAGCTCGATCTCACCATCGACGGTGCTGACGAAGTCGATGCAGGCTTGCGGCTCATCAAGGGTGGCGGCGGTGCGCTGCTGCGCGAAAAGATCGTCGCTGCAGCTTCGACGCGGATGATCGTCATCGCTGACGAGAGCAAGCTCGTCGATACACTCGGCGCCTTCGCGCTGCCGATCGAGGTCAATCCATTCGGCCTCGTTTCGACGCGCATGGCTATCGAAAAGACCGCCTCGCGCCTCGGTCTGACGGGCGAACTGAAGCTTCGCCAATCCGGTGACGGAGAGTTTACCACTGACGGCGGACATCTCATTATCGATGCATCTTTTGGCCGCATTCCTGATGCAGAGGCGCTTTCGAGGGAACTGAATTCCATACCCGGTGTCGTGGAGCACGGGCTTTTCATCAACATGGCGGCGCTTGCGATCATTGCCGGTCCTGCAGGTGCCCGCACGCTGCAGGCAAACAGATAACAGGAGCATAGAAACTCATGATGAACATTGCAGGCCTTGGCCGTCTTGCCGCTGCGACCATCGTTCTTTCCGGGCTTGCCTTCGGCTCTGCCGCAAGAGCGCAGGAAGCATCCGAGGAGCAGCTGAAGGCTGCCCGCGCGGCCATGGACGCGATCGGCGCAACCACCCAGTACGACAACATCCTGCCGGGTCTGGCCGAACGTCTGAAGGCCGGTCTCATCCAGGATTCGCCGAACTATCAGGATGTCATCTCCGCGACCGTCGATGCGCAAGCGTTGGCTCTGGCGCCGCGCCGTGCCGACCTCGAAAAGGAAGCAGCTCTGACCTATGCCAAGGCTTTCACGGTCGAAGAGCTGAAGGCGATCGCCGATTTCTACAATTCCGACATCGGCAAGAAGCTGCTGCGCGACGGCCCGGTTGCCTCGCGCGAAACCGCCAAGGCTGCCGATATCTGGGCGCAGGGCATTTCCCGCGACCTCGAAAAGCAGAGCAATGTCGAGCTTTCCAAGGTCATCAAGGCTCCGCCGGCGGCAACCGAAAGCCCGGTTGCACCGGCTGCCCCGGCTCCGGCCGCCGCACCGGCACCAGCCAAGCCGTAAGGCCGCCTTCACCTTTCGCAAAAGCCCGGCATCGTCCGGGCTTTTGTTTTTCTACAGCTCACTCCTATATGTGAACCACCCACGCAGCGATTCCCTCCGGAGATCATCATGCCCACCTTCGACTACGACCTCTTCGTCATCGGCGGCGGTTCGGGGGGCGTGCGCAGCGCGCGCGTCGCAGCCTCGCTCGGCAAGAAGGTGGCGATCGCCGAGGAATACCGCTACGGCGGCACCTGCGTGATCCGCGGCTGCGTGCCGAAGAAGCTCTTCGTCTATGCTTCTCAGTTCCACGAACATTTCGAGGATGCAGCCGGCTTCGGCTGGACGGTCGGCGAAAGCTCGTTCGACTGGAAGAAGCTGGTTGCCGCCAAGGACGGCGAGATCGCGCGGCTGGAAGGGCTCTACAAGAAGGGGCTTGCCGGCGCCAATGCCGAGATCCTGGAGACGCGTGCCGAGCTCGTCGATGCGCATACGATCAAGCTCCTGAAGACCGGCGAGACGGTGACGGCCAAGACCATCGTGATCGCGACCGGCGGCAGGCCGAACCCGCATGAGGCGCTGCCCGGCCATGAGCTCTGCATTTCCTCCAACGAGGCCTTCCATCTCGAAGAGTTGCCGAAATCCATCCTGATTGCCGGCGGCGGCTACATTGCCGTCGAATTCGCCAATATCTTTCATGGCCTCGGCGTCGAGACGACGTTGATCTATCGCGGCGCCGAAATCCTCTCGCGCTTCGACGAAGACCTACGCCGCGGCCTGCATGAGGCGATGGCTGCAAAGGGCATCCGCATCCTCTGTCAGGATGTGATGCAGCAGGTAACGAAGGGCGAAAACGGCCTCGTCATCGAGACGCTGAAGAACGGCACGCTCAATGCCGGTATCGTCATGCTGGCGCTCGGCCGCGACCCGAATACGCAGGGGCTTGGGCTCGACAATGCCGGTGTCGCCGTCAACGAGCGCGGCGCCATCCTCGTCGACGATTATTCGCGCACCAATGTCGAGAACATCTATGCGCTCGGCGATGTCACCGATCGGGTACAGCTGACGCCGGTCGCGATCCACGAGGCTATGTGCTTCATCGAGACCGAATACAAGAACAATCCGACCAAGCCGGATTACGACCTCATCCCGACGGCAGTCTTCTCGCAGCCGGAGATCGGCACTGTCGGGCTATCAGAGGAAGAGGCAGGCAAGCGCTACAAGGAGCTGGAAGTCTATCGCGCCCAGTTCCGACCGCTGAAGGCTACACTCTCCGGCCGGGCGGAAAAGATGATCATGAAGCTGATCGTCGATGCCGCAAGTCGCAAGGTTGTCGGCGCCCACATTCTCGGCCACGATGCCGGCGAGATGGCGCAGCTTCTCGGCATCACGCTGAAGGCTGGTTGCACCAAGGACGATTTCGACCGCACCATGGCGCTGCACCCGACGGCGGCCGAAGAACTGGTGACGATGTATGCGCCGAGCTACCGCATCCGCGACGGCCAGCGGATCTGATCTTTTGACAGGATCGAGCCTGCCGCACCAGCGGCAGGCGAGGGTGGTTAGCTGGTCAGGCGCGGCGCGCGGATGACCTTCAGGAACAGCTTCTTCATCGCCTCGGCGATGCCGTCGGTCGGCGACACCTCGAAATAGAGGCCGGGCGAGGCGCAGGCCGCCATGCGCGAGGGGATTTCGTTCTGGAAGGGCTTGATCCAGTCATTGTACCAGTTGTTGCTCGGCAGTGGCAGGTAGGTGGTGTAGAGCACGGCGATCTTGACGCCGCGATCCTTGAGCGGCTTGCAGAAAGACGTATCGATCGGCTCCTGGCAGCGGCCGCCGGTAGTCTTCTTGGTGCATGTCGACGGCTTATAGCTGTCGCCGACACCATCGGACACGAAGAACAGGATCTTCTCGGGGCTGATATTCGACGTGCCGTCGCCCGAGGGATCGATGATGGTGTTCATCTGCGTCATGGCGCCGTCGAAGCTGGTGAGCTGGTCCTGGTTGTAATTCTGCTTAGGAATGGTCATCAGATCGACGGCGTCGGTATAGTTCTTCACCTTATTGAGATCGGAGGTGAGGCCCGAGATCGTCGTCAGCTTGGCGTCCTCGGCCTTGGTGCCGAAGGTGTAGACACCCATGCGGAACTGGTCGGCGCTGACGCGCTCGTTCTTGGCCGTGTCGGTCAGCGCCTGGGTTGCCTGGCGTACCACGTCGATGCGCATCGCAACGCCAAGGCTCTTGGCAATCGTGTAGTTGTTGGTGCTCTGGTCCATCTGGTGGCAGGCAAAGGCACAGCCCGTCTTGGCCTCCAGCTTGGAAACGTCGGTCGGGGTCGCTCCGACGCCCATGGACGGCGTATTGTCGAGCAGGATGTAGAAATCCATGAACGAGGCGGTCTGGTATTCCGCCGTCGCCGTGCCCGATATGGTGATCGCGTCCTGGCCGAGAACGTGCATGAAGGTGGTGGGCACGGTGGCGCTGAAGGTCACCGTCGAATTGAGCTTGTTGGCCGTCTTGGTGACGTCGATGCTCAAATTCACCGGCACCGAGGTCAGCTCGCCGGACATCTGCGAGAAGAAGATGCTGCGGGCATCCGTCTTTGCGACGGAGATGGTGCCATTGCCCTGCATGATCATGGCGGCTGCCACCGCATCCGATTTTTCGGAAATCGACCCGACGGCGGCGGCATCGGCGGCGGCGTAGAGCTGGGTGCGCAGGCTCAGCGCATGGGCATAGTCCAGCGCCAGCCCGGCGGTGCCGACCAGGGGCACCATCAAAAGCGCCGTCATGATGCCGAAATTGCCAGACCGGTCCGATAGGAAAGCGGACGAAACGATACCCATGCTGAACCCCTATTTTATTAGGGTATTCTGTACGTTCAAAATCTAAATTAGCCGGAAAATAGCATGGTATACGTCGTCTTAACGCTAGTTTCGGCGCCATATTGACGCGGCCGGACCGGCGTTGCGAGCCGCCGACGGAAACTCTGTAGGGCGCTGAATGCGCTAGGCAAGGGGAGCCGAAAGGTTTATAAGCCGCCGCACTATTTAACGGGCAGGCATCCGGGGCAAACCGGATGGGGAAGCAGATGAGTGACATGGCACAGAATTGGACCCCCAGCAGCTGGCGGAGCAAGCCCGTCCAGCAGGTTCCGGACTATCCTGACGCGGCCGCGCTAGCTGCGACGGAAGCCGTGCTTTCCACCTATCCGCCGCTCGTTTTTGCCGGTGAAGCCCGTCGCCTGAAGAGCGCTCTTGCCAATGTGGCCGAAGGCAACGCCTTCCTGCTGCAGGGTGGCGACTGCGCCGAGAGCTTCCTGGAACATGGCGCCGACAATATCCGTGACTTCTTCCGCGCCTTCCTGCAGATGGCCGTCGTGCTGACCTTCGGCGCACAGCTGCCGGTCGTCAAGGTCGGGCGCATCGCCGGCCAGTTCGCCAAGCCGCGCTCGGCACCGATGGAAACGATCAACGGCATTTCGCTGCCGAGCTATCGCGGCGACATCGTCAACGGCATCGAATTCACGCCGGAAGCCCGCATCCCGGCCCCGGAGCGCCAGCTCGACGCCTACCGCCAGTCGGCCGCGACGCTGAACCTGCTGCGCGCCTTCGCCATGGGCGGCTATGCCAATCTCGACAACGTGCACAAGTGGATGCTCGGCTTCGTCAAGGACAGCCCGCAGGGCGAGCGCTACCGCAAGCTTGCCGACCGCATCAGCGAAACCATGGATTTCATGAAGGCGATCGGCATTACTTCGGACAACAATCCGAGCCTGCGCGAGACCGATTTCTTCACCAGCCATGAAGCGCTGCTGCTCGGCTATGAAGAAGCGCTGACCCGCGTCGACTCCACCTCGGGCGACTGGTACGCCACCTCCGGCCACATGATCTGGATCGGCGACCGCACGCGTCAGCTCGACCATGGGCATGTGGAATATTTCCGCGGCATCAAGAACCCTGTTGGTCTCAAGTGCGGCCCTTCGCTGCAGCCCGACAACCTGATCGAACTGATCGACGCGCTGAACCCGGCCAACGAAGCCGGCCGCCTGACGCTGATCTGCCGCTTCGGCCACGACAAGGTGGCGGACAACCTGCCGAAGCTCATCCGCGCCGTCGAGCGCGAGGGCAAGAAGGTCGTCTGGTCCTGCGACCCGATGCACGGCAACACGATCACGCTCAACAGCTACAAGACGCGCCCCTTCGAACGTATCCTGTCGGAAGTCGAAAGCTTCTTCCAGATTCACCGCGCCGAAKGCACGCATCCGGGCGGCATCCATATCGAGATGACCGGCAAGGACGTCACCGAATGCACCGGCGGCGCCCGCGCGGTAACGGCCGAAGACCTGCAGGATCGCTACCACACCCACTGCGACCCGCGCCTCAACGCCGACCAGGCGCTGGAGCTGGCCTTCCTGCTGGCCGAGCGCATGAAGGGCGGCCGCGACGAGAAGCGGATGGCTGCTGCCAACGCGTAAAGCGAGGCGGGTAGTGAGTAGTGAGCAGTGAATAGATTTGAAAAGCCCGGCCGAGCGCCGGGCTTTTTGTTCCAACGAAATCTGCCGATTGCACTGTCGTCATACTCGGGACGAGCCCGAGGATGACGTCGAGTAAAGAGCAGGCTTGTCGGCAAGCTGAGCCTGATCCTCTGTCAGCCATTATAGATATCACTGCACTTGAACATGCAGATGGTCGTCGTGACGAGCGGCACGACACCCCTGAAAACGCACATGATCGTCAGTAATGCCGAGCGCATCTTTCAGGTGAGGTTCCAGGAAAATCTTTTCTACCCCGAACCCGGTCACCCCCTCGGTGGTCAGCCAATCGATCGCGGCAACAGTCCGTTGCTCCTCAATCCGGTAGGCTGGAAACAGCGGCTGGAAAACATTGAGGTCCCAGCGTCCCGTCAGCCAGTCATTCCGCCCCTTGCATTGCTGCTCGTCATCAGCACCGGGCTGCTCGAAAGCGAAATAGCCAATCGGTGAKCGGGTCACGCCATCAAGGAAGTTGCCGCCGGCATCCTTGTAATAGTAGGCGAAGTCGAGCTTCCTGCCATCGGCATGCGACAGGTGCGGCAGCAGGGGAAACCCCGTCAAGAACGGGAAGTTGGCATCCAGCGCGACCGTTGTCGTGCCGGGGAATTGCCTGTCCATATTATTGGCGAGGGCATGGGCCAGATCCCGCATGCCGGGAGTGACATAATTGCGGTTGAGGGCGCAGTAGATCGTTGAGCGAAGGACAAGCTTATCCGAAACGCCTGCCAGACAGGGCAGGGATACACGCCCGAAGATCGGTGCAATGATGCTAGCGACAAGCGTCAGGCTGGTATAGGCGAGCAGGAAGATCGCGAGCTTCGCCACCAATCTGCGCACGCTCCACAGGTGTGCAACCGCAAGGCTCATGAGATAGGCGATACCGCCGATCTGGGTGAGCAGAGTCAGAAAGACGACGATTGCGAAGCGGAAGGCGAAACGAAGCATCTGATGCTTTTTTAGACCGGAAGTTGCGATTATCTTCCATTGCCATTCTCATGAGCGATGACACAAGAGGTAAGTTTGATGCGAATACGTCCGTCGGCACGGCTGCTTCTGCTCGATCAGTTCGGCTGCGTCCTGCTTTTCAAATTCGTCTTCAGATCTGGCGCACTTGCGGGGCGGCAGTACTGGGCGACGCCAGGGGGCGGGCTTGAAGAGGGTGAGACCTACGAAGAAGCGGCTCTGCGTGAACTCAGGGAGGAGACGGGCCTTCATGCGGATCGGGTGGGTTCATCGATCGGCAGCCGGTCTTTCGAGCTGCAGCTACCCGATGGCGAACTGGTGCGCGCCGAGGAGCAGTTCTTTGTGGTGCACGCCGAACGCGGTGCGATCTCCGATAGCGGCTGGACGGAGCTGGAGCGCGAGGTGATGGCCGACCATCACTGGTGGTCCGCAGAGGAACTGCTCGGCAGTACCGACATCATCTTTCCGGACGGAATTTTCGATCTTCTGGAGGTGGCAGCCTCTCAGTCCGCAGTGCCGAGTGCCGTGCGTCGGTGATGTAAGCCCTTGTGGCCGCATCGCAGGCCCTGTATGCAGGCTGCATGACCCGTATTCCGACCCTTTCCGGCCTGTATTACGCGCTGCTCCCATAGAGCGGCGACGGTCATCTACGACACCCGAAACGCCGCACGGTCGGCGGCGTGTGTTTCAACAGAAGGTCTCCGGCCTCATCGGCCCCAATGGAGACCCTTGTGACCATCAATTTTCAACCATCCACCAGTCCCCGGTCGGAGTTTCTGCGCGTTCTGACGGAGCGCGGATTCATCCAGCAATGCACCGACCTCGAAGCGCTTGACAACAGGCTCTGCGCCGGGATCGGCACCGCCTATAACGGCTTCGACCTGACGGCCGACAGCCTGCATGTCGGGCACCTCATTCCCATCATGATGCTGCGCTGGTTCCAGAAGACCGGCAACAGGCCGATCGCGCTGATGGGCGGCGCCACGACGCGGCTTGGCGATCCGAGCTTTCGCGATACGTCGCGTCCCTTGCTCAGCGAAGAGCAGATTGCGCAGAATCTGACCGGTATCCGGCGCATTTTCGAACGTTTCCTGACCTTCGGCGATGGGCCAACCGATGCGCTCATGGTCAACAATGCCGATTGGCTTGGTGGTCTCAAATACCTGGATTTCCTGCGCGATGTCGGCCCGCATTTCTCGGTCAACCGCATGCTGACATCCGAAAGCGTGCGCCAGCGGCTGGAGCGCGAGCAGTCGCTTTCGCTGCTCGAATTCAATTACATGGTCATGCAGGGATACGACTTCCATGTGCTCGCAGAAAGGCACGGCTGCCTGCTGCAGCTCGGCGGTTCCGACCAGTGGGGCAATATCCTCAGCGGCGTCGAATTCGGCCGGCGCGCCGGCGGGCGCTCACTGTTCGGATTGACGGCGCCGCTCTTGACGACCGCCTCGGGCGCGAAGATGGGCAAGAGTGCGTCGGGTGCGATCTGGCTGAATGCCGACCGCTTGTCGCCCTACGAATTCTGGCAGTTCTGGCGCAACAYCTGGGATGCCGATGTCGGCCGGTTCATGAGGCTCTTCACTGAACTGCCGCTGGATGAAATCGCACGGCTGGAAATGCTGCGCGGCTCCGAGATCAATGTGGCGAAGAAGGTGCTGGCGGACGAGGTGACACGGCTCTGCCATGGTGCAGGTGCAGCGACGGAAGCGTCCGAAACATCGCGGCGCATGTTCGAAGAGGGCGAGACCGCTGCCGGGCTGCCGACGATCGCTCTGAACCTGGATACCTTCCGCGAGGGTCTTCCGCTGGCAGACGCCCTTGTCGCCGCCGGGCTTGCAAAGTCGAAAAGCGAAGCGCGGCGGCTGATCATCGGCGGCGGAGTGCGGGTCAACAGCCGTGCCGTTCTCGATGAAACCGTACGGCTGGTCGATACGGATGTTGAGGACGGCGTCATCCGCCTGTCCGTCGGCAGGAAGAGACACGTGCTTTTGCAGCCCGGAGGATGACGCTATCGGACGGCCGCTATCAGCCGGCAACGCTAGAGTGAATGGCGTTGCCGGAAATGCTGCTGCAGAAAGCCCTGGCCCTTGAGAAAACTCCATGTTCGCGGTGCGCCGACAAGAGGACCTTCGTCGTTCAGGATATCACTCAGCGGTGACGTAAACAGTTCTGCAGCCTCGTTATGGTCAGGCGCGTGACGGGCGCCTTCGAGGATATCGGCGGCGATGGAGCGGCTGACCGTCAGCAGGAAGAGTTCCGGGTGGCAGAAGACGGGATCGTAGGCGAGGCCGATGGCGAAGGATTCGGGGCGCTGGAGATCAGTGACGGCGATCTCCTCGGCGATTTCGCGGGCCGCTTCGTCGAAGAGGTCGATGTTTTCACCGGTCGCGGGCTCGGCATAGCCGCCGACGAAATAGAGTGCACCGGGGTTCTGCTCGGCCGTGAGGCTGCGTTTCGTGACGATGACGCGCTGGTCTGCCGTTACCACAAGCGCGGTCAGGCCAAGCGGATCGGCGCGCTCGGCCTGCGGATACTCGTCCGCAAAACCCGGATGGCGGGTCTCAACATAGGCGGAAAAGGACGTGCTCGCCGCGTTTATCATCAGCCTGCCACCTTCGATGCGATGGGCGGCAAGGCGCAACAAGGTGCCATCAAAGGCGGCGGGATGGCGAGCAAGGAAGCTCTCCCAACCTGCCTTCCGCCTGGCCTCCAGCGCATCGGAAAGCTGGAAACTTCCTGAAAGCCGGCATTCGATATGGTCAACGGGGATGCTGAATGCTTCATCTGCAAATATCATGCGCGCATTGCCTCTCTCAGCAATTCGATGGTCTCGTTAAGGGATGGTCCCTGGATCGGCGGCGGCTCGGCGCGCTCGCAGAATTCCCGCCAGATGAAGAAGGTCAATTCCGCGCCGTCGGTCAGGGTTTCGCCCGTGCCTTCGGCAAAGGTCTGAAGCAGACGGTAGCGCTCGTCCTGCCAGAAGAGCGATTCCACCCAGTCATAAACGGGAATGATGTGGAAATGGATCGGATAGCCCGGCGTGTGGCCGTAGCGTCCGATATAGACGCGCTTTGCGCCGAGCATCGTACCAAGGGCCGTCTGCGCCTTCGCGAGCAACGGGCCGAGTTCGCCAAGCGCTTCAGCCGATAGCTCGGAGAGGTCATTGGTGAAGCTTCGGGAACTGACCACGAGATAGCCGGGCAGGGCGGAATTGATGCGATGGTTCACCAGCCAGCCAGGCGTTTCGGATACATGGAATTGCGGGGGGATTTCCAAGGACTGTTTCTCCATCGCGTGGGGCAGCCGCACGGATTCGCACTGTGGCCGACGATGACATGCTTCGACAAGGGCAAGGGGACGTGACTTTCGCCTGTTGTCGAGGCAGATTGCGGACGCATCGGGGGACATGTTTTTGACTGATATTGCATGCGCCATCTTCTGGCGGGAAGGCCGGGTTCTGCTGGTCCGGCGGGCAGGGCACAAGGCGCGCTTTCCGGATTGCTGGGATCTGGTCGGCGGCCATGTTGAGCCCGGAGAGAGCGCCGAAGCCGCAATGATACGCGAGGCAAAAGAGGAGATCGGGTTGACGCCGGTGCGATTTGGCAAAGTCGCCGAACACCGCGAGCAGGATACCATCTTTCATCTCTTTCTGGTGAGCGAATGGCAGGGCGGAGAGCCTGCATTGCTCGGCGATGAACATACGGCGATGCAATGGATCACCCCTGATGAAGCTGCGGCCCTTTACGATATGGGGCACCCGCAATGGTGTTCGATCTTCGACGGGCTTCAGGACTAGCCTGACAGGGACATCTGCATGAGGATGGTGCGTTCATCGCCATGATAGCGATCGCCAACCGCGGTGAAGCCGAGCTTGGCGTAAAACGGTTCGGCCGTCACAGAGGATTGGACGAGCAAGACGGAAAGCCCGGCGGAACGCGCGGCGTTCTCGATTTCCTGAAGCAGTCGCTTGCCGACGCCGCAGCCTTGCATGTCCGGAGCAATGAAGACGGTTCGCACATAACCTGCTTCCAGACTGGCCRTGCCGACGACAGTGCCGGACACGAGTGCGACGTAGACCCTGCGGTTTTCCAGAAAGGCTTCGATCGCAGGTGGGGCAAAGTTCTTCTCAAGGCGGGTAATGATCTCGGGCGAGTAGTCGCTTGCGTTGGACTCCCGCAAGGCACTCACGATTATCAGGCTTATCACTTCGGCATCGCCGCACTCCGCCTCTCTTATGCCGATATCCATAACCATCGCCCAAAACTCAAGACATATTGTTTTCACTATATTTTGCATGCGGACCGGATCCCCCGTGAATCCGGTCCGCATTCCTTACATGCTCGTTGCCATGTTCCAGTTGTAAACGCAGCGATCAAGGCCGATGGCGATTTCGAGCACGAGGACGTCGTGCTCCATGGCCGGTCCCTTCTTCGGCTGCGTCCTGTAGCGCTCCGGAAAGTCCGTGCGGCGCGAGATCGAGCAGACTTCCATCCACTTGTCGCCGTTATCGACTTCCACATCGACTGTCGTCTGCGAATAGGCCGGCAGCCGGTCGGAGGGCACGATGCGGGTCGGCAGCGGGATGAGCGCGGCGATCATACGGCGCACCGGTTCAAGGACAGCGGCGTGATAGTCGTTGCCGCTGTCGGCCGTATAGGCGCACTGGAATTCCAGCTGCCAGAACTCCTTCAGGCGCATATGCCTGGACGGCTGTTCCTGCTCGCGGCGATAGGATCGGCCAGCCTGCCAGACGCAGAGCGGCAGGCGCGTTCTCGAATGATTGCCGAGAATGTGCTGCATGTAGACGTAAGTCGACGGCGTCGTTTCCGGCCTCAGCACAAGCGGTGCGTCGGTTTCGGCGAGTTGCTCCTGCACCCAGATATCGGCATTGGTATAAGCGTCCGAGACGAGGGCGCGCGGCGTCAGCGCCGGGGCCTCGATCCGTCTGATATCCCAGGCCGGATTTGCTGACCGGAGGAAGCCTCGCACCTCCTCGGAGAAGAAGCGAACCATATGGTCGCGCATGTTGATTTCACGCTCTTCCCAGTGGACGAGCGAATTGACATTGAAAAGATTGAGCACGGTGCCTGTCTCCCTGGCAGCCCGAGAGCATTTCCGTTTTCTTCGAAACACAGAAAGGCTCTATCTGTTTTTTCGCGCAATTCCGGACGCAAAACCGCTGCTTTGCTGGAATTGCTCTTTGGCGGAGGGCTTTACGTCCAGCAGTTCGCCGGACACCTGGGGCATCCGGACGTCACGACTGGACGCGGAGACCTCGTCCGCCAAAAGCGCGCAGAACGGCAACCTGCAGGCAGGTGCGGTCAAGACGGGAGATGGGCGCGCTGTTGGAGCTCATGCCAGACTTCGTACTTGCGGGGCGGGCGCTTGTCAAACGGCTCGCATGCGTGCCGCATACGCGCTGCCGGATTGCGCATTGCACAGACCAGCATATCGAGACATGTTCGTGGGATGACAGATTTGCAGCTGGAAAACATTCTCGGGGAGTTATCCGAACGTGAACCGATCTTCCATAGACGGAAGTTCGGGACGACGCGGGCTGACCTCGAGCGCATGATCGATGATGCATTCTCGGAGATCGGCGCAAGTGGAAAGATCTACCACCGCGCCTATGTGATCGAGACGCTGCTGGAACGCTACAATAAGGAACCGGAGCAGCACGACTGGCCATGCCGCGATTTCAGCATTAAGCAGCTGGCGGCTGAACTCTACCTGCTCTCCTACATACTGGAAGAGCCCTGGCGCGTGACGCGCCGTTCGACCATCTGGCGCCGGACGGATGAAGGCTGGAAGATCGTCTTCCATCAGGGCACGCCGACGAGTTAGTGCCGTGCGTCTTTCTCAGCATCAGTTTTACTGAAGCCTTCGATCAGCGCTTTGGATTTGACTGGCGGGTGTCCCGACGTCAATCTTCCGATCGCTTCGGGGGGAACGGAAATGAGCGAACATCATGCGGGTGGATGCCTGTGCGGCGCTGTACGGTTTGAAGCGCGGGAGAAGCCCGATGTCGTGGTCGGCTGCCATTGCTCGCAGTGCCGGAGGCAGACGGGGCTTTATTATGCGGCGGCCGACGTGCCGGTTTCGGCCGTCACTATTACCGGCGAGGAAAACTTGCGCTGGTATCAGTCGAGCGATGAGGCCAGGCGCGGGTTCTGCTCGCAATGCGGCTCTGCGCTGTTCTGGCAGGGGCTCGGCCGGCCGGTCATTTCCATCCTGGCCGGCGCTTTCGACGAACCGAGCGGACTCCGCTTCGGCTATCATATCTTCTGCGCCGACAAGAGCGATTTCTACGAGATCCCTGATGGCGTTCCGCAATATGCAGGACGCCCATAAAGCGCCGCGCGTCCATTCGGACGCACAAGGGACGCTCTAATCTACGCATCAGGTCGCACGTCGGTCCACTCGTGGTTGAACGTGAGGGTCGATACCGAAAGGACCTTTCCGCCCTCGTCTCGCACCGTGACCGAAATTGTCGCGCGATCCGTCGTTGGCAGCTCGTCGCCTGCGACTCCCACCAAGATCTTCGCCACTTCGTGCACAATGTCGCTACGCCTGCCGATTTCCAGGCCATGGTCATCCCGTAGCGGACCGTCGCCATTGCGGAGATCAAAGTAATATCGGCTCATCGAAGGCTCCCTATATTTTGATAGGCTTAAAGCCTTGCATTGAAAAATGTTCCCTTCGCACAAATTCCATCGGATCATGAACCGATCCGAACGGGAATCTGATGATTGAAGCTCTTCTGCTGAATCTTCGAAGCCGCGATGTTCTGACTGCGGAAGAGAGCACCCGGTTGCGCGAAATAATTGTCAACGGCCGCTCCTTCATGCCTGGTGAAGACATCGTCGTTGAGGGGTCGCGTCCGGGTTACAGTACGTTGATGATCGAAGGCCTGTCTGCCCGCTACAAGGACATGACCGATGGCTCACGGCAGATCACCGCGTTGCAGGTGCCGGGTGATTTCGTCGACCTGCACGCCTTCCTGCTGAAGAAGCTCGATCATGGCATCGTCGCCTTGTCACCTTGCCGTGTCGCATTCGCTGATCATTCCGACTTGAAGAAAATTTCCGAAACCATGCCGCATCTGGCGCGGCTGTTGTGGTTGAATACGATCATCGACGCCGCCATCAATCGCGAGTGGATTTCCTCGATGGGGCGACGATCGAAGCGGGCTCATATCGCGCACCTGATTTGCGAATTGTATGTCCGCTTGCGAACGGTGGAGCAAGTTGACAACTGGTCGTTTCGATTTCCGCTGACCCAGGCCGAACTTGCGGATGCGATGGGAATTTCACTTGTCCACGTCAACAAGACTCTCCAGATGTTGAAACGCGAAGACGTCTTCACCTGGGAAAACCGGATACTGAGAATCATCAACTGGGATCGCCTGCAGGAGATTGCGGAATTCGATGACACATATTTGAGCTTGAGAGTGGAGCCGCGGTAGCGCCCGAACATGCTGCCGCTGGGTCAAACCTGCCCGCCTTTCCGCAACATGCGGGTCAAGTTTAAACCTTCACGAAGCGATAGGCGCTGTCCCTGCGCTCGGCATAACCGACACCGGGATAGGACCAGTGATAGCCGAGCAGCTTGATCTTTTCCGAAGCGGCGCGGTCGAGCAGCATACGGCGGTTTTTCAGTGCTGTTTCCGGATCGGTGTCGAAGCCGAAGTGCCAGCCCGGATGTTCGAAGAAGATCACGTCATTGGTGCAGGCGTCACCCGTGATGAGGAGACTGCCGTCGCCGGCAAGCTCGAAGGAAATGTGGCCCGGCGTATGGCCTGATGTTTCGATCACCTGCATTCCGGGCAGGATTTCCTGGCCGGCCTTGACGAGGGTGAGCCTATCCTTGACCGCGAATAGATCGCGTTGCGCGCCGCGGGCGAAACCATGAAGAGCTGATGGCATATGGGTTTCGTAGTCCTTGTCGGTCCAGAAATTCCATTCGGTCTCGCTGACGAAATACTGCGCGTTCGGATAGAGCAGCTTGCCATCGGCCGTGGTCGTCGCGCCTGAATGATCGGGATGGGCGTGGGTGAAGATCACCTTGGTGATTGCCTCGGGCTCGATATCCAGCGTCTTGAGGTTGGCGGCAAGCTTGCCCGCACTTGGCTGAAAATTCGTACCCGAGCCGTTGTCGATGAGGATCAGGTCGCTGCCGTGACGAATGAGCGGGATATTGGCCTGCACCGAGGCGCCTGCCGCATCGCCGCCGAGCCGCGCCAGGATCGACTGGCGTTCCTCCGGCGTGGCATCGGGGAGCAGGACTTCGGCGGGCAGGGTGATGAAACCGTCGCTGACGACGGTGATATCGAAGGCGCCATGCGTGACGCGATGAAACTCTGCCGCATAAGTGGCACGCGGCAAGGAGAGCGCCGCAGCACCGGCAAGGGCGCCGGCCAGCAGTTCGCGACGCGTGGCCCGCAGGCCGAGATCATCCGGATTGCTCATCTCTCGTCTCCCGTTTTTCACCGTGAAGAGACAATAGCAGACAAGCTGTGGGATTTCGCGATTAAAATTCAATATTATCAATGATTTACATTGATTTTCAGATCTTTACAGCGCTGTATCCCACAGCCATTCCTTGACGAGAGCGCGGCCCGCCTCTTTCTGCGCAGGACCGAATTTTGCGGCATCCTCACGCAGCGTCACGATATCGATCCTGGCGCCTGCCAGTTCGGCAGCATGGCCGACCAGCCAGCGTCCGAAACGCTGGCCGTGTAGCGGCGATCTTATCCGGTTTGTCGATGCTGACAAACTGATATCGAGATGAAAAAGGCGCGTGCGGGGAAGCCTTTCAAAACAAAAAAAAGGCGCGCCGCAAGGGCGCGCCTTCCATTGGTCGTCAGTAGAAAAACTCAGCCCTTGATGAAGGCCAAAAGATCCGGGTTGATGACTTCAGGATGCGTGGTGCACATGCCGTGCGGGAAGCCGGGATAGGTCTTCAGCGTGCCGTGCTTCAGCAGCTTGGCGGACAGCGGCGCGGAGTCGGTATAAGGCACGATCTGGTCGTCATCGCCATGCATGACGAGAACGGGAACCGTGATCTTCTGGAGGTCGTCGGTGAAGTCGGTTTCCGAGAAGGCCTTGATGCAATCGTAATGGGCCTTGGCGCCGCCCATCATGCCCTGACGCCACCAGTTTTCGATGACACCCTGGCTGACCTTGGCGCCCGGACGGTTGAAGCCGTAGAAGGGGCCGGTCGGGATATCGAGGAAGAACTGCGCGCGGTTGGCGACGAGGGCAGTGCGGAAGCCATCGAAGACTTCGAGCGGCAGGCCGCCGGGGTTCTTCTCCGACTTGACCATAACCGGCGGCACAGCGCCGATGATCACGGCCTTGGCGACACGGCCTTCCCTAGCGCGGGCGACATAGTGGACGACTTCGCCACCGCCGGTCGAGTGGCCGATATGGACGGCATTCTTGAGGTCGAGGTGATCGGTCAGCGCGGCGACATCGGCCGCATAGGTGTCCATCTCGTTGCCTTCGAAGGTCTGGGTGGAGCGGCCGTGGCCGCGGCGATCATGGGCGATGACGCGGAAACCCTTTTCGAGGAAAAACATCATCTGCGCGTCCCAATCGTCGGCGCTGAGCGGCCAGCCGTGGTGGAAGACGATAGGCTGGGCGTCTTTGGAGCCCCAATCCTTGTAGAAGATCTCAGTTCCGTCCGTGGTCTTGATGAAAGGCATGGTCTGGCTCCGATTTTCTGGTGATATTGAACTGGTTGCGGCAAGCGTGGCTTTCGGCAGGGCAATGGCCGCGATGGCGGCGCCTCCTGCCAGAAGAACGTCCCGCCGTGTGGCATCTGCCGTCAGAGCAATGCTGCGCTCATTCATGCTTGCCTCCGTTTGGCATGCTTGCCTCCTTGCGGGCTTCTCAGCGCCTCTTCGACGAGGACAAGCTGACTCACTTCAGCCAGCGATACGAGTTAACCGTCGTAAATTGATGCAAAGCTATAATGACGGCAATGCGCCATAAGACGTACTAACCTCATGAAGACAGTATGTTATCCGCAAGCTTTTTCCTGTCGAAGCCACGAGGGCCTCCCGTGCGCCGAATTGCTCACGACCATCATCGCAGATTGCGCCAGATGGCCGGCCGGTTCGCCCTGAAGGACCTGGCCTCCTTCTTCCAATGCTCGAAGTGCCCGCCCTCCCGCAGTCTGGCTGCCGCGTCTCGACCGACCATCTTTTCGACCGCTGTCTCGTCGCCCATGTGTTCCAGAACCTCTGAAACCATATCCAGCAGGGCGGCATAATCGCTGGTGCCGTAGACTGCGCAGAGCAACTTGAGCCGGCTATTGCCGCCGGCAAGCTCGCGGGCGGATTGTTCGGCAAGATCTTCGGATGAATAGGAAAGCGGCGCAAACCAATAGGCGAGGTAGGCCACGTCTCTCAAATGCGGTCCCGGGCCTGCCAGATCGAAATCGATGATCGCCACCGGGAGACCATCTCGAAAGATCATGTTGTAGGGTGCGAAATCATTGTGGCAGATCACGTCGTTGCGTTCGGCAAGAGGGTAGGTGTAAGCCCAATTACCGTCCGGAGCGAAGTCCCGGATTCTGGTCGCATCATGCAGATTCCGCAGCATTTGGGCGGCTTCGATCAGGGCGGCGGTATTTGTCCAGAGCGTCTGCGGGATTGTCGCGGTGCCGGACATGTAAGAGAGGATTTCTCTTCCCTGATCGTCAATACCCAGGAAACGAGGCGCATCAGCAAAACCCCGGCGTTCCAGTTGCTCCAGCAGCCGATGCACATTCCGGCTATTCGGGCTTATCGAACGGCGTACCGTATCGCCAACCCTGACGACGCCGGCATTGATATTGCCGCCTGCGAGCGGCGTTTCGTCATCTGATGTCGGCATCGTCGCTCCCCGGTGGCCCCCAGGTTATCATCATGAAGACTGCACGTTATCCGCAAGCTTTTTCCTGTCGAAGCCACGGAAGCTGCCGTGCGCCAGGGGAGCGAGCGTGGCTGCGAGATAGGCGATGCCGGTGAGAAGCATTGCGGCGGACAGGCCCCAGGCATCGACCAACGCGCCGCCGACGAGGCCACCGAAGGGAATGAGCGCCCAGCAGAGGGCGGCATTCAGCGAGGTGACGCGGCCCATCAGCGGCTTCGGAATGCGCTCGAATAGGACTGACGTGATGATGGGATTGAGGAAGCCGGAGGCGAAACCGCCGATCGCGAGGATTGCGAAAATCAGGGCGAGGGGCGAATCCATCGCAAAGACGAAAAAGCGTGGAAAGCCAGTGAGCAGAAAGGCCACCGTGTAAACGAGAAGGCGTGGCATCCGCTCGCCGATCAGGGCCGCCATAGCTGCGCCGATCATGGACGCAGCGGAGAAGACGGCGAACAAGGTGCCGAGCAGGGCGGCGCCGTGGCCGGAATGCTGGGTCCAGACCGGCAGTAGTACGGCGTAATAGGCCTGATCGAGCAGGTTGGTTGTCGCCACCATCAGCACGATCGCTACGAGCACCGCATCACGGCGCATGAAGTGCCAACCTTCCGCCAGTTCTCGACCGTAGGCGGAGATGCCAGCAGCTTCAGCTTTCGGGGCATGGCGCACAGCTGGAATGCCGATCGCGACGACCAGTGCGGCAGCGGCGAAGGTGAGGGCGTTGACGGCAAGCGCCTGGCTCGGCCCGACAAGCGCAATCAGTGCGCCGGCGCCGGCTGCTCCTGCGGTCGATGCCAGGCGCTCGATCGCGCCGACGACACCGGTCACGCGCTCCAGCGGCACGGAGGCGAGTTCCGCGATGTCGGGAACCATGGATTGCTTGGCGGCATCCGATGGGCCGCGCAGCACGCCCATGGCAAAGACGATCGGCAGCAGGATCGGCATGGTGAGCAGGTCGAGGAGATGCAGCAGCGGCACGAGACCGACCGCGATCACCGAGGCGCTGTCGCAGATGATGGCGATGCGCTTGGGGCCGAGGCGGTCGATCAAGGGGCCGCCAAGAGCCTTGGCGACGACATAGGGCAGCATCTCCATCATGGCGACGAGACCGGTCAGTACGGGGCTGCCCGTCGTGCTCAACACCAGCCAAGGGATGGCGACGCCGGAGAGCCGTGTGCCCGAAATCGAAAGCGTTTCGGCAATGGCGAGCGCGATGAAAGGCTTGCGTCGGCTCATCGCTCGTTCTCTTCCTCGCCGTGCGGCACGCGGCCCGGATAGGGAAAGGCGTGCAGCAGCACCATGAAGGGCACCATATCAGGCGGCAACGGTTCTCCGAGGGGCGGGGCCTCGCTCATTGCTTCCATGACGATATCGCTCAGCCGCTTCGTCAGCGCCTCGGCCTTTTCTGAGGTCAGGGGAATGACGATGTCGCTTGCGGTGCTCGCCTTGCGCCATGCGAGCGGCAGTTCGGCATATTCCTCGACCGCCTTCTGCATCAGGCTGACCTGCAGGGAGAGGATCGCCTGCGTGAAGGCGACGTCCATGTCGAAGGCCTCGCCTTCGGTTTCGACCGCAGGCACCGAAGTGAGCTCGTGGCTTGCGCGCCACCAGCGGTCGCGGCGGGATGGTCCCGGCGCATCCTCGATGAAGCCGTATTGGGCGAGCTGGCGCAGATGATAGCTCGTCGCGCCGCTGTTGAGGCCGAGGCGTGTGGCGAGTTGGGTTGCGGTGGCGGGACCGTCGATGCGGAGCATGCCGAGCATGCGCAGGCGCACGGGATGGGCGAGCGCCTTGAGGGCGGTGACATCGGGGACGACGCGGCTGACGTTGCGGGATGTCGCTGACGTTGATGTAGGGACGGGCGCTTTCATAAAAACAGCCTACCATCGCAAACGATTCTTTGCAAAGATTCCTTTGCAAATAGTAATGCTGCTGTATCTCCGTCCAGCGACTTTTAATCTGTCGGCGCCATGCCCTTGCGGCGTTCGACCACGGCCTTGAGCAGCGCATGGGCAGGGAGAAGTGGCGAAGCCTGGCTGTCGCCGAGGATCAGCAGACCGGCCGCAGCCCCTTGCGGGGCAATGTCCAGATGCCGGCCGGGGATCATGGCGACGGGTTTGCCCGATTTCAGGAAGGCGCTGAGGGTGCGGGCAATGCCGTTATTGCCGGCGCTCCAGAGCGCACCGGCAAAACCGATGCAGAAGGCGGCGTCGAAATCCTCGACGACGATCTGGTCGAGGCGAAGCGTATCGGCGAGATCGTCGCGCGCCGAGCGATCGGTGAGGAAACGGCGGGTGGACGGGTCCGGATGGGTGGTCCGGCGCAGTTCGTCCGTCAGGTTGGGAAAGCCGCCTGATGGTGTGGCAAGCACCACCTCTGCCGGCGCATCCTTGAAAAGGTAATAGGCCGGCGCAATGTTGATGATCCTGACTTCGCTGTCGGCCCCATCCGCGGCAAGAACGATCAGAAAGCGGATGGGCAGTTGACCGTCCATTGGCATGCTCCTCTTGATGCGATCATGCATGGAGGTCGGGAAGCAGACGAGTTGAGAGTTGTAAATCGGTGTAAAGGCCTCAGCCGGCGGCGTCCGAGAAGTGGGCCGGTTCATGGCCGAGGGCTTCGAGATCGACGCGGATGCGCCGCTCCCAGCCGCGGGCGCCATCCTGCCTTGCGGCATGGAGCGCCGCCTCAAGGGTGGCTGATGCAGCATCCAGCGCTTCCGGGCCTTGTCCCTTCTCGGTGACAAGCGCCTTGATGCGCAGAAGCTCGGGCAGGCACCAGCGTTCGCCTGATGCGTCGCAATGGGCGAGCGCTATATCGATGACGCCATGGGCTTCCGCATGCTGGCCGATATTGGAAAGCGCCTGGGCTTCCACCGACTGGAAGAAGGTGCGGAAGAGGTTGAAGCCGGCATGCCGCAGAATGTCCATCGCCGGGCGCAGCTTTGCGAGGCATAGCCTATATTCGCCGGCCCGCAGGTGGAGTTCCGCCTCGAAGCATTCGGCATAGGTATGCCAGACATCGAGTGATAGCGCCTTGGTATGGTCGCGCAGCAGCTGGATGGCCGCGGCCGCTTCGCCGTTATCGCCCGACAGAAGCGTGAGCGGGCAGACGGCTTCGGCAAGCAGATTGCTGATCGAATGGTTGTGGCCGATATCGCTAGCGTAACGCATGGTTTCTTCGACCTCGCGCATAGCAGCGTCCTCGTCGCCCAGCATCCAGAGGCATCGGGCCAGAATGATGCGCGCCGTTACACGCTGGTCGAACTGGAAGCGCACGGAATGGCGGGCCTGCGGCACGTGCTCATATTCCGCCAGCATCGCCAGAAGCTCGCTGCGGGCCTCGGCATGGCGACCAAGCCAGTGGAGTGTCGCGGCCCTCATGCGCCTGCCGATGATGATGTCGGTGGGGTCGGAAGAAGAGGGTGCGAGTGCTGCGAAACGCTCCGTCAGTTCCAGGCCCTGACGC
>NZ_JBFUBG010000013.1:0-104757 GCF_056405875.1 Rhizobium sp. P1_E6
CGATGAGGGTCTTCACCAGATAGAGCAGCCCGGCGGCAATCAGCCCGCCGATCAACGGCGAAGTTATCCAGCTTGCGGTGATTTCCAGCATCACTCGCCAGTTGACGGGTTCCGGTCCTGCAGCACCGAGGCCTGCCCCGATCACGGCGCCGACGATTGCGTGCGTCGTCGAAACCGGTGCATTCATCCAGGTGGCGAGGTTGATCCAGAGCGCGGCAGCCGTGAGCGCCGCCATCATGATCCAGCCGAGTGTCGCGGGGGGGACCTGCGCCGTATCGACGATGCTGGAGGAAATCGTCCTGACGACCTCGCCGCCCGCGATCGTCGCACCTAGCACCTCGAAGATTGCGGCGACGATCAGCGCCTGCTTCATGGTGATGGCACGCGCACCAACGGCCGCGCCGACATTGTTCGTCACGTCGTTGGCGCCGATGTTCATGGCCATGTAGGCGGCAAGTGCTGCGGCAGCAATTACCAGCACAGCGCCCGGCCTGTCGAACACGTAGACGCCGGCAAAAAGCATGGCGAGGCCGAGAAAGATCAGGCCAAGTCCGGGTGTCACCAACCGTCGCGAGACGTGCTTGGCCGCATCCTCGACATGGGTAAATTTGTCGAGGTCCTTATCGAGCGTGCGTTTCGTGAGGACGGCGTTGCGTTGCGGCATTCTGTTTCCTGGCTAAGACCTGCTTTTGCGCCGCCTTTTATAGCAGCACAAGATGGCAGGACTTATTCCGCCAGAATTTGTTTCGGAATGCCGCTGGAAAGCTTTTCGGCCATGCGCCGTTTAAAGGCGAGGAACAGGTTGCGCAATTCGGGTTCCTGGACGCGCTTGACCGCTTCGTCACAGGGAACCCACTCGATGGTTCGCTCGCCCTTTTCCTTGAAATTCTTCGTCGCACCGGTCACTTCGAGGACGTATACCTGAACCTTGCAGGTCACCTTCATGCCGTCGCGCAAAACCTTCTGGTAGGTATAGTGGCCGAGCGTTTCGGTCTCCACCGTGCCGCGCACGCCAGCCTCTTCCAGGGCTTCCTGCGCCGCAACTTCATAGGCGCATTTGCGGTTCATCGGCCAGCCCTTGGGGATGACCCAGCGGCCGGTGTCACGGCTGGTCATCAGCAAAACTTCGAGATCGCCCGACTTCTTTTTCACCCGATAGCAGAGCGCAGCATATTGCTGACGCGGCGGACGCCGGAACATGAGTTGCACATCAGAAGCCAGGCGGGCAAGAAGGGTCAATTGTCGGGTCACCTTTAGGGTCGTTATCTGAGTCGGCTTAATATTAGTATCATATGAAAAGCTTGCGCGATCCATACGTGCAAAACGACGGACACGATTTAATCCATTGTACATAGGAAAATCGAAGCGGGGCAGGTTCGGAAATTCCGCCATTTCCTGTCCCGAACGCGTCGTCTTGCACAGCTGTACAATATGGTCCGGCCTTGCATTCTCTTCAATGCCAAGATCTGGTGATCCACCGCGATTTTTTGGAATGTGGTAACTATGCGACTCCCACCCCTCAACGCTATCCGCGCCTTCGAAGCCGTCTGCCGCCATGGCAGCATTCTGAAGGCGGCCGAGGAGCTCGGTGTGGTGCGCGGCGCGGTGCGTCAGCAGATTGACACACTCGAAGACCATCTCGGCAGAAAGCTCTTCGTGCGTGATGGCCGCAGGCTGGTCCCGACCGAGAAGGCGAGCGCCTTTGCCGAGGCGGCAGGTGCTGCCCTTACCATTTTGAGACGCGCCGCCGCCGAATTCGAGGAGACAGGCAGGAAGCGCATCCGCCTCGGAGTGCCCTCGGCTTTCGCTGTCTGGTGGCTGATGCCGCGGGCGGCTGACATGCAGGCAAGCCTTGGCGATATCGAGATCGATATCGTACCCATGCCCGTGGTTGAGCCGCTTTCCCATCATCCGGATTTCGATGCCGTCATCATGGGCGGCGAGCAGCGCTCCTCTGCTGGGATGTCGGAGACGCGTTTCATGGAGGATGAGTTTGGCCCAGTCGCCACACCGGAACTCGCCGCCAGGCTTGCCGGCAACCCCCAAGCCATGGCGGCGGATATGACCGTGCTCGTCAGCCGCAGTGCGCCGAAGCTCTGGGCGGAGTGGTTTGCCGAAAGTACCACGCCGCCGGTTGTCTTTTCTCGCCGGCGCGAGTTTGAGGATCTGCTTCTGGCGCTGGGGGCAGCCCGCTCCGGCCTCGGTATCGCGCTGGCACCGAAAGCCTCGATCGAAGACGATCTTGCCCGCGGCATTCTGGTTGCCCCTTACGGCTTCATTCGCCGCCCGGCAGGCTATAGCCTCTGCTGCCGGACGCCGGATGCGAAACGTCCGGCCTTCGTGGCACTCCGCAACTGGCTGCTGCGCTCCGGCAGCGCGTGACGAAAGGGCAGTTTTTCTGCCCTTTCGTCAGAAATATCTCCATGTCGGCCCTGTCTTTTGCTCGCTAGATCAGGGCAACGAAAGGGCATGAGATGGAAAAGCTTGCGATACGCATCGACTGGATCGGCAATAGCTGCCGCCTGCTGAAGGAAACGGCGGCGGAATTTGAAAACACGCGGCCGTTTGAAGGCTTGTCCATCGGCACCGGCATCCATCTGGAGCCGAAGACGGTCGCTCTGTTGCTGACCTTGCGGGCCGGTGGCGCGCGCCTGATCTGCACCGGTAATCTGAACAGCACCCAGCCGGCGACCGTGGAATTCCTGCGCGCGCAGGGCATCACCGTCTTCGCGACCCAGACGACCGATCCCGTCGCCCACCACCGGAGCCTTGAAGCCGTCGTTGCAGAAAAGCCAGATCTCTTGCTGGACAATGGTGGTGATCTCTTCGCCATCGCAGCCGAAAGGCCCTACGCCAATTTGCTCGGCGGTGCGGAAGAAACGACCTCCGGCCGGACCCGCCTGCTGCCGATGCGCGACAAGCTGGCAATGCCGATCCTCGTCATCAACGACAGCCCGATCAAGCAATTCGCCGAAAACAAGCATGCCGTCGGCCAGAGCCTGTTCGAAAGCTACATGCGCTTCACCAACCGCTCTACCAATGGCAAGCGTGTGACCGTCTTCGGTTACGGCGCCTGCGGCAAGGGCACGGCCGCCGCCTTCCGCAACGCCTTCTCGACGGTAAGCGTCGTCGATATCGATCCTGTTACCAGCCTGGAGGCGCATCTGGACGGCTTCATCACGCCGCTCCGCGAACAGGCGATCCGCTCGGCGGACGTGATCGCAACTGTCACGGGTTTCCCTGATATCGTCACCGCAGCCGATCTGCCGCTCATCAAGGATGGCGCGATCCTGATGAACGGCGGCCATTTCCCGTGTGAGATCGATGTCGCAGCCTTTCGCAGCCATCCCGATGTCGTTGGCATCGACCGATATGAGGCCGATCATATCGAGACTTTCCACCTGAAGGATGGCCGCTCCTTCCACGTGCTCGGCGGCGGCCATATGGCCAATCTCGCCGGTCCACGACCCCTGGGCAACTCGGTGGAATCCATGGACCTCGGCTTCACGCTGCAGGCCCGCTGCCTGGAGCGTGTCGCAAAACACGGTGTCGGCGCCGAATCCTGCATCGTGCCGGTGCCCGCCGACATCGATGCGATGGTGGCGAGCGCCTATCTCGATCTGGCTCGTTAGATCTCGACGACTACCTTGCCTTCGGCCTGCCGGCTTTCGAGCAGCCGGTAGGCATCGCCTGCCTCGGCAAGCGAAAACCGCCGCTGGTCGAGGTTCGGCATCAGCGCTCCAGCTTCGACGCGTGACGCTATCTGCTTGAGGACCTCGCCATGATGGGCGCGGTCGTCGCCGGTCAGGAGCGGCGCCAGCGTGAAGACGCCTGAATAGCTTGCTCCCTTGAAGGAGAGCGGCGCCAGAGCATGTGTGCCCCAGCCGAGGCTGCTGACGACGTGGCCAAACTTGGCGACCGCCTGGAAGGCGGCGTCAAGACCCTTTCCGCCGATCGTGTCGTAGACGATGTCGAAACCTATGCCGCCGGTATATCGGGTAACATAGTCTTCGGTCGTCTCCTTCGCATAGTCGATCGGCGTCGCTCCGATGCTGCGGATGTAATCGGCCTTCGAACCGCCATCGACGGCATAAACCTCGGCACCGGCAGCAACCGCCATCTGCACAGCGATGTGGCCGACGCCACCGCCACCGCCGATGACCAGCACCTTCTGCCCGGACCTTACCTGTGTGCGGTCTTCCAGCCCCTCCCAGGCAGTGATCACGATCAGCGGCAGGGCTGCCGCCTGGCGCATGGAGAGATTGCGCGGCTTCAGCGCGACGAGATCGGCATCGACAGCTGCAAATTCGGCAAGCGATCCCTGCAGGCCACCGACACCGCCGGTCATGCCATAGACTTCGTCGCCGGGGCGAAAGCCTGTCACACCGGGGCCGACCGCTTCGACGATACCGGCCATGTCGATGCCAAGGATGGCGGGCAGGGGGTGGCGGGCATGTGCGGCCTCGCCGGCGCGGATCTTAAGGTCCAGCGGATTGAGCGCCGCGGCCTTGATGCGGACGAGGATCTGGCCAGGTCCGGCAACCGGCCTGGCGATATCGACGACCTGGAATTCGGCATTCTGCGTTTTTACAAGCGCTGCTTTCATCGTGCTCATGGAGTTCTCCTTGGTTTGTGGGCCGAAGAATGCGGCATTGAATTTCGAATGGAAACCAAAGATAAAGACTATCGATCATGCATTTTCGTTTGGGTGTAAGCCGTGGAATGGAGCGACCTGAAACTCTTCCTGGCAATCGCGCGGCTTGGAACCCTTGGTGCGGCAGCGCGCAGCCTCGGACTGACGCAGCCAACCATGGGTCGCCGCCTCCGGGTGCTGGAAACATCGCTCGGCCAGACGCTTTTTCAGCGAACTGCCGATGGTTTTGTCCTGACGGATGAAGGCACGACCGTCTTTGCCCGCGCCGAACGCATGGAAGAAGAAGCGCTCGGGCTGGAGCGTGAACTCGCCGGCCAGAACGGACAACTCGATGGGTTGCTACGGCTTTCCTCCTCGGATTGGTTCGGCGCTCACGTGCTCTCGCCCATCCTGGCGGAGTTCTCGGCTGCCAATCCCAAGGTCGTCATTGAACTTTTGACCGACAGCCGCTTGATGAGCCTCTCACGTCGCGAGGCTGATATCGTCTTCCGTATTGCGCCTTTCACCGAGACCGAGGTCATATCCAGAAAGCTCCTGCATATCGATTACGGTCTCTATATCCTCCGTGGCCTGACTCATCCTGAAACCGGCAATGGAACCGGCGCACGCCTCATCACCATGGATGAGGCCTTCGGCGGAATGCCCGATGTCGGCTGGCTGAGGCGTCTGCTGCCGAAGGCCGATATCGTCATGCGCAGCAATAACAGAGATGTACAGGCGACCCTTTGCGCCAACGGTGCCGGCCTTGCCGTGCTGCCGCGTCCGCTCGGCGATTCCATCGCGGCCATCGAACATGTCGATCTCGGCGAAGCACCACCCGGCCGCGATACATGGGTCGGCTATCATCGCGACATGAAACGGCTGGCCCGGCTGCGGGCGCTGCTTGATCTCGTCATCGAACGGCTGGCACATTAGCCAGTTGAACTCGTTCGCTCAGTGCTCCCAGTAGGGATCCGGGCCGTAGAGCTCGGCCAGATAGTCGATGAACAGACGTACCTTGGCCGGCAGGAACTGGCGGCTGGGGTAGACCGCCGAGAGAGTCACATTGTGCGAACCTTCATAGGATGGCAGCACCTGAATCAGCCTGCCGTCCTTCAACTCCTCACCGATATCCCAGGTGGAGCGGAGAGCAATGCCGAGGCCGGCAATGACCGTCTCGCGGATCACCTCGCTCGAATTGGTGATCAGCGTGCCCTCGGGCCGCAGGCTGAATGCTCCGTCTGGTCCGTCCAGCCGCCAGACGTCATTGTTGTGGGCCGGCAGACAGCGATGCTGTTTCAGTTCTTCGATATGTTCCGGCATGCCGTGGGCGGCGACATAATCCGGCGAGGCGCAGAGCACCCGGCGCACCGGAGCCAGGCGGCGCGCGACAAGGCTGGAATCGGTCAGTTCCGCAATGCGGATGGCCAGATCGAAGCCGCCGCCGACGATGTCGCTGAACTCGTCGGTCAGCACCAGATTGATGGTGAGTTCCGGATGCGCCTCCATGAAGGATTTCAGATGTGGCGCGATATGCATACGGCCGAAGGAGGTGGGGGCGGAGATTTTCAGCGTGCCATGCATCTGCGCCGAGCGGCCGGAAATGTAGAATTCCGCTTCCTCCAGCCCTGCCAGAATGCCGAGAACACGGTCGTAGAAACCTTGGCCCGCCTCTGTCAGCGAGATCTGCCGCGTCGTGCGCTGCAAAAGCCGCGTGCCGAGCCGGTCTTCCAGCCGCTTGATGCGCTTGGAAACGACGGCAGGGGAAAAGCCGAGCGCGCGGCCCGCGAGCGACATGCTGCCGGTCGAAACGACCTTGGCAAAGATTTCGAGATCACCCAGATTGGTCATAAGCTTTTGTAACTTTTTCCCTTTTGGCATAAGTGCTTAACATTTGCGCCGGTTTCGGGAAAGTGCTAAGCCCAAAGAACCGGTGACCGGGAGGAATTGCCATCGGTTTCCGTCATGTTGGCCGAGGGAGAACGCCATGTCCGACGCCATTTCGTTTCTCGCTCCACGCCCCGATGTTCTGGCGCGCCGCCGGGAAATCGTCGCCGATCTCATCGATCTCCTGCCGCCGGAATGTCTGATCCATGAAGCGCGCGAGCTCGTGCCCTTCGAGACGGATGCCTTCGTTTCCTACCGCCGCCTGCCGCTCGCAGTCGCCCTGCCGCGATCGACGGCGGAAGCGGCAGCTGTCATGAAATACTGTCATCGCTACGGCATTCCGGTCGTCCCTCGTGGGGCCGGCACCTCGCTTTCGGGCGGCGCGATCCCGCAGGAAGACGCCGTCGTGCTCGGCCTGTCGAAGATGAACCGTATTCTCGACATCGACTTCGCCAATCGCTGCGCGGTCGTTCAGGCCGGCGTGACCAATCTCAACATTTCGGAAGCCGTCTCCGCGGACGGTTTCTTCTATGCGCCCGACCCGAGTTCCCAGCTTGCCTGCACGATCGGCGGCAATATCGGCATGAATTCCGGTGGCGCTCACTGCCTGAAATATGGCGTGACGACCAACAACCTGCTCGGCGTCAAGATGGTGCTGACCGATGGAACGGTGATCGATCTCGGCGGCAAGGCGTTGGATGCGGCGGGCTACGATCTGCTCGGCCTTGTCTGCGGCCATGAGGGCCAGCTCGGCATCGTCACCGAAGCGACGGTGCGCCTGATTGCCAAGCCCGAGGGCGCCCGCCCGGTTCTTTTCGGTTTCGAAAGCTCGGAAGAGGCCGGCAGCTGTGTGGCCGATGTCATCGCCGCCGGCATCATTCCCGTCGCTAYCGAATTCATGGACAAGCCGGCGATCGAGATCTGCGAGGCCTTTGCCCACGCCGGTTATCCGCTCGATGTCGGTGCGCTGCTTATCGTCGAGGTCGAGGGATCGGAGGCGGAAATGGACGACATGCTGAAAAGCATTGTCGAGATTGCCCGTACCCATGGTGTCAAGACGGTACGTGAATGCCAGTCGGCAACCGAGGCGGCGCTGATCTGGAAGGGTCGCAAATCGGCCTTCGGCGCGACCGGTCGCATCGCCGATTATATCTGCATGGACGGCACTGTCCCGCTGAGCCAGCTTTCCCATGTGCTGAAGCGGACATCGGAGATCGTCGCACATTACGGCCTGCGGGTCGCCAACGTCTTCCATGCCGGTGATGGCAACATGCATCCGCTGATCCTCTTCAATGCCAATGATCCCGAGGAGGCGGCAAAGGCCGAAGCGGCCGGCAACGATATCCTCAAGCTCTGCGTCGATGCCGGCGGCTGCCTGACCGGCGAACATGGCGTTGGGATCGAAAAACGCGACCTGATGCGCCATCAATATTCGCAGGCCGATCTCGCCCAGCAGATGGCGGCGCGCGCCGCCTTCGATCCGCAATGGTTGCTGAACCCTTCCAAGGTTTTCCCGCTCGAGGGGCGTCCTGCCGCATGATCGATCTGGTGCCTGCAAGCGAAGAGGAAGCCGCGGCGGTCATCCGCGCGCATGCGCAAGAGGGCCGAGCGCTCGCCATCAGCGGCGGCGAAACGCGGTCCGGGTTCGGGAATGCGGTCGAGGCGGAAGATCGTCTGCGCTCGACCGGCCTATCCGGGATTGTCGCCTATAATCCCGGCGAGATGGTCATGAGCGCAAGAGCGGGCACGCCGCTTGCCGACGTTGAGGCGGCCCTTGCCGAAAACGGCCAGATGCTCGCCTTCGAGCCCATGGATCATCGCGCCCTCATGGGCACATCGGGTGAACCGACGATCGGCGGTGTCTTTGCCGCCAATGTCTCCGGTCCGCGACGCTTCGTGGCGGGTGCCGCACGTGACAGCCTGCTTGGCATCCGCTTCGTCAATGGCAAGGGCGAGATCATCAAGGCCGGTGGCCGGGTGATGAAGAATGTCACGGGTCTGGATCTGGTGAAGCTGCTGGCTGGCTCGCATGGCACGTTGGGTTTCCTGACCGAGGTTACCTTCCGCGTGCCGCCGCGTGCGAAGACCGAGGAGACCGTCGTCATCTCCGGTCTGAACGATGCCGAGGCCGCAAATGCGATGGCAGCGGCGATGGCCCTGCCGATGGACGTCACCGGCGCGGCACATCTGCCATTGACCGTGACGTGGAAGTTTCTCGGTGGCAAACTGCCCGAGGGAGAGGCGACGGCGCTGCGCATCGAAGGCCTGCCGGGGTCGGTAGACTCACGCGCGGTAAAGCTTCTGTCGGCGATGGCGTCGTTTGGCCCGGCTGCAAGGCTGGATCAGGCCGCCAGCCGGCAGCTCTGGCAGGAGATCCGCGACGTCGCACCTTACGCTGACGGAACGGCACGGCCCGTCTGGCGGGTTTCGGTCGCGCCCGGCACTGGCCATCAGCTTGTCGCGGCCCTCAGGCTGGAAGCCGGCGTCGATGCTTTCTATGATTGGCAGGGTGGTCTCGTCTGGATGCGCATGGAGGCAGATCCGGAAGCCGGTCTGATCCGCCGCTTCATCAGGGCGCTCGGTGGCGGCCATGCGACGCTGATCCGCGCCTCGGCTGAGGCAAGGGCGGCGATATCAGCCTTCCAACCGGAGGAAGAGGCAGTGGCACTGCTTTCGCGCCGCGTGAAGGAAAAGTTCGATCCGGCGGGGATATTGAATCTGGGGAAGATGGCGGGACACTGAAATGCAGACCAACTTTACTCTTGCCCAGCTTGCCGATCCGCATGTAGCCGAATCCGAACAGATCCTGCGCAAGTGCGTGCATTGCGGATTCTGCACCGCCACCTGTCCGACCTACGTCACTCTCGGCAACGAGCTTGATAGCCCCCGCGGGCGCATTTATCTCATCAAGGACATGCTGGAAAACGACCGCGCGGCGGATACGCAAGTCGTCACCCATATCGACCGCTGTCTGTCCTGCCTTGCCTGCACGACCACCTGTCCTTCGGGCGTCGATTACATGCATCTGGTCGACCATGCCCGAGCCCATATCGAAAAGACCTACAAGCGGCCGTTCATGAACCGGCTGACGCGCGCCATCCTTGCGGCCGTGTTGCCCTATCCCGGCCGCTTTCGGGCAGCCCTGACGCTTGCCCGGATCGGCCGCCCCTTTGCCGGCTTGRTGCGCGGGCCGGCGCTGAAGCCGTTCGCCGCCATGCTGGCGCTTGCGCCATCAAGCATTCCCGCACCATCGCCCTTCGCTCGGCCCGGGCGGCATGAGCCGCAGGCCGAGCGGCGCGGACGCGTGGCGATCCTCACCGGCTGCGCACAGCCCGTTCTCGATCCCGCCATCAACGAGGCGACCATCCGGCTGCTGACCCGCCTTGGTATAGAGGTCATCGTCCCCGAGGGAGAGGCCTGCTGCGGCGCGCTGGTCCACCATATGGGGCGCGAGGAACAGGCTCTGGCTTCGGCCCGCGCCAATGTCGATGTCTGGACCCGCGAGATCGAGGCTGGCGGCCTCGACGCGATCATCATCACCGCGTCCGGGTGCGGCACGACGGTCAAGGACTACGGCCACATGCTACGCCTTGACCCCGCCTATGCGGGCAAGGCGGCACGCGTCTCGGCCCTTGCCAAGGACATCACCGAATATCTTGCCGGCCTCGAACTGCCTGCGCATATGCCGAGGGGCATTACCGTCGCCTATCATTCCGCCTGCTCCATGCAGCACGGCCAGAAGATCACCATGGCGCCGAAGCATCTGCTCAAGGCGGCAGGTTTTACCGTTCGCGATCCGGCCGAAGGCCATCTCTGCTGCGGCTCGGCCGGCACCTACAACATCATGCAGCCGGATATTTCCGCAGTCCTGAAGGCCCGCAAGGTCAAGAACATCGAGGCGACCAAGGCCGATATCATCGCGACCGGCAATATCGGCTGCATCACCCAAATAAGGTCGGGCACGCCAACGCCGATCCTGCATACGGTCGAGCTCCTGGACTGGGCTTACGGGGGCTCTGTGCCTGAAAAATTAAGAGGTTTGCCGCTAGTTTGAGATCACCGATTCATCGGTCGATCTCAGGGAGTTATGGCTATGTGGCGCGGATTTATGGTGCTTGGCATATTGCTTGGCGCGGCTGGTGCGGCGCACGCCGACAGCCGTTATTTCTGTTCTGCCGATGACAAGGACGTGCGCTTTACGCTCGAAAGCGCTTTTGAAGATGGAGGCGGCCACAAGCTGATCCATTTCCGCGGCGCGCTGATGCTCAAGGATGCTGCCAAATCCCCAAACTTCAACAAGCGGATATTCGAATCGAAAGATCTCACGAACCGCTGGTCGCGCGATGGCGATCTGCGCCTGGAAGTCTTCGATACGGAAGGTGGTGATGCCGCAAGCGAGACGCTGGATCTGGCGGTTCTCGCCGGTGGGCACGACAAGCCTTCGCCGAATTTCGGCGGCACCTACGCGCTACGGATCGAAAGCGGTGCCAACTTCTTCGTTGTGGAAGGCAAAGTGAGTTGCGGCACGAAATAGTCCCGCAACTCCAATTCTAGAGAATTTCCGTCTTTCTTCGAATTCCGGAAAAGCTCTATCTCTTTGTTTTCACGCAATTCTGACGCAAAACCGCTGCACACTCTTGCTGGAATTGCACCAGATCACCAGTGGTATGAAATACCGACATTGACCGCGTTTGTGACGATGTTCGTCTTCAGGCGGTCGCCGCTGTCGATCGGCACGTCGACGCGTGAATAGGTGCCCTTGTATTCCACGAAGGTCGACCAGTTGTCGGTGACGCGGAAGTCGACGCCGGCCTGCGCCTGGAAGGTTACGCCGCCGAATTCGTAGTCGAAGGTCGTGCCCTGGGGACGGGTGACTTCGACGTGCGGAATGTTCACGCCGACACCGGCGCCGAGATAGGGTGTCCAGCGACGGGCTGGATCCTTGAAGCGGTAGAGGCCGTTGAGCGTCAGGAGGTTAAGGCCGTCGGTGAATTCGAAATGCGTCCAGCCCGGTGAACGGGCCATGGTTTCGTCGTCGGCATAGACCTTGTCATGGGTGTAATCGAGCGACACGCCCCAGTTCGGCAGGTTGAAGTCGCCCAGCCACCAGGTGACGCGGCCGCCGTAATAGGGCGGGCTGCCGAAGGACTTGCCGTCCCAGCCGGCCCTGAAGGACGTGCCGTCGGAAACGTCGACATCGCTGTGCGGCGCCGTCTGGTAACCGCCGTAGATAGAGAATTCCAGATCTTCAGCCGAAGCCGTGCCAGCCGCCGACGCAAGCGCGGAAAACGCAATGCCCACCAGAAGCGCGGTGGAACGATGCAATGCATATGCCATCGAATATCCCCGAAGTACCAAAAGGCTATCAGTTCAATTCTCTGGCAGATTCATGTGTCACATTCTTAAAGGATAAAAAGGCGCATCGAGTGCGCCTTCATTTTTTGCCGAAAGTGTTGCTCAACCGCCAAACATGGTCCGCAGGATATCGATGCCCTTGTCCTGAAAGGCGACATTGCCCTGCTTGTTGCCGGGGCCAACGACGATGACCTTGGTGCCAACGGAAACGCGGCTGTAAAGATGCGAGACATCGTCATTCATCATACGGATGCAGCCGGAGGACATGTTGAGGCCGATCGTCCAGGGCTGGTTTGTGCCGTGAATGCGGAAGATCGTGTCGCGGCCGCCCTTGTAGAGATACATGGCGCGCGCACCGAGCGGATTGTCCGGGCCGCCGGGCTGGACGGCAGGAAGATTGTGGCCCTCGCGGGCCTCACGGGCGCGCATCTCTGCCGGCGGCGTCCAGTTCGGCCATTCGGCCATGCGTCCGACCGACACGACACCCGACCAGCCGAAGCCATCGCGGCCGACGCCGATACCATAGCGCGTGGCGCGGTTGTTGCCTTCTACGAGGTAGAGAAACTTGTTGTTGGTGTCGACGATGATGGTGCCGGGMTTTTCGCTGGTGGAAAGACGGACCACGCGCTTGCGGAACTGCTGCTTGATCTCGCGTGTCTGCTTGACGCCGCGCACGGCATCCGTTGCCGTCATGACCGGTTCAGCGCTGACGGTCACAACCGTACAGGACAACGCAACGGCCGCCGCCGCTGCGAGCCTTAGAAACTGCTTCATTTTCGATACCCTCTCCTTCAGAACCGCGTAGAGGCTAGTCAAATCGGTTTGAATTTCAAGTCGGAGAGATGGGGGACACGCTTTTTTGTAGGTCAGCGGGCGGCTGTTCTTGCCGTCCGCTGCCCATTATTTGCTCTTTACATCACGATGACGCGGGTGCCGACGTTGACGCGATCGTAAAGGTCAACCACGTCCTCGTTGCGCATGCGGATACAGCCGGAGGAGACGGCGCTGCCGATCGTCCAGGGCGCGTTCGTGCCGTGAATGCGGTAGAGGGTGGAACCGAGGTACATGGCGCGGGCGCCAAGCGGATTTTCAGGACCGCCATCCATACGGGCGGGAAGATAGTGCCCCTTGGCGGCCTCACGGCTCACCATTTCCGATGGCGGGGTCCAGCCCGGCCACTCCGCCTTGCGGGTGATCGTGTGGGCGCCCGCCCATTCGAAACCGGGTTTGCCGACGCCAACGCCATAACGGCGAGCCTTGCCTCCATTCATGACCAGGTAGAGGAAGCGGTTGTTGGTGTCGATCACGAGCGCGCCGGGCTTTTCCTTCGTATCGTAGTCGACGATCTGTGGCAGGAATTGCGGATCGACTTGCCCACGGATGACGGGCACGCCGGGACGAATGGCGGATACCGTCTGCGGTGCCGGCTGCGGCGTGCGCTGGATGATCGTGCGGCGCTGCTGGAAGAGGCCGCGCTGCTGCACGACGACCGGCCGCTGGTAGACGACGGGGCGAACCGACCCACCGCCGAGCTGGTTGATCCAGGGGGCGGTGAGATCGGGGCTCAGCACTACGGGTGGGCGGGAGGCGTAGCGGTCGTCTGCAAAGGCGGCCGTGGACAGAATGCCGAGCAAGGCTGCGGCAAGGACAAGGGGTTTCATCATCGGGCGGACTCTCTACAAATGACCGAAAATGCGCTGGCGGAATTGCCCGCCTGCGGTCATGCTGCCACTGCGTCCGCCAGCGAATGGTAAATGCGGATTCATTAAAAGACGAACGACCGGATAAACTTTTCGTCAGGGTTACCGTTCGGTTTGGAAAGAGGGTTTGCAAATGGTAAAGCCGGATTCGCAGGCGCAAAACGAGATAAAAACATGAGCGAAACCGGCATCATCATCGGCGAGGACGGCAAAAGTCGCTGCCACTGGCACGCGAATCTGCCCGACTACCTGCGCTACCACGATGAGGAGTGGGGCAGGCCGGTGACCGATGATATCAGGCTCTTCGAAAAGATCTGTCTCGAGGGTTTTCAGTCCGGCCTTTCCTGGCTGACGATCCTGCGCAAGCGCGAGAATTTCCGCGCCGCTTTTGCCGGCTTCGATTTCGAGAAGGTGGCGCACTTCGGCGATGAGGATATCGCCCGCTGCCTCGTTGACGCCGGCATCATCCGCCATCGCGGCAAGATCGTATCGACCATCAACAATGCGCGTCGGGCGATCGATCTCAGGAACGAATTCGGTTCTCTCTCCCGCTACTTCTGGGGCTATGAACCGCGTCCGGAAGATCGGCCTGCAGTCGTCGACCGCGAGCACATCGTCGCCAATCCGACGACTGCCACGTCGGTACGGATTTCCAAAGATTTGAAGAAGCGCGGCTGGACCTTTTTCGGGCCGACCACAGTTTATGCTTTCATGCAGGCAATGGGTCTCGTCAACGATCATCTTGACGGCTGCTTCTGCCGCCCGGAAGTGGAGGCGATGCGCGCAGCATTGGTACGTCCATGAAGTCGATTGTTAAATTCGCCTCAGCTCTTTTTCTGTCCGCCTCCGCAGCCTTTGCGCAGACGCCACAACTCGATCCCGGCGAGAAAATCGAAAAGCTGCAGTTCCCCGCCGTGACCATGCAGTTGAAGGGTTGGACCAAGTTCGGCAACAGCTACGTCTATACTCTGCCGGTGCGCGCCGGTCAGCATGTGAAAATCAGCTTCGAGACGAAGAGCAAATATGCCTTTCTCGCGATCTTCGATCTGTCGAAGCCGGACGACGAGGCGTTTTTCGGCACCGATGAGGACGGTACGAGCTACGAGACAACGGTCAAGGAAAACGCCACTTGGCTGCTGCGTCCCTATTATTCCAAGGTATCCCCGCGCCGCGGGTTGGGCGCGCCCTATAGTATCCTTATCGAGCCGCTTGCCGCAGCGCCCCAGCCGACGCAACCGGCGCCTGCCCAGCCGGAGCAGCCGTCGCTCTTTCCGAAGCGGAAATAGGCCAGAGCAATTCCAGCAAAACTGTGCAACGGTCTTGCGTCCGGAATTGCGCAGAAACAAAGAGATCCTTTAGCCTAACCCGTCGATCAGCCCGTGCAATTCGCCGAGATGGCCGATCTTTCGAAAGCGTGGCGCATCTTTCGGTTCCTCCACCCGCTCCAGCACCCAGGTGAGTTCATGGGGCACGAAAACCCCATAGCTGCCGGCGGCAATGGCCGGGACGATATCGGACTTCAGCGAATTACCGACCATCATTGCCCGCTCCGGCCCGTCGCCGACCTTGGAGAAGATGCGCCGATAGGTGACGGCCGTCTTGTCCGACACGATCTCGACCGTATCGAAGTAATCACCGAGTCCCGACTGGGCAAGCTTGCGCTCCTGGTCGAAGAGGTCGCCCTTGGTGATCAGCACCAGCAGATATTTTCCGGCCAGCGTCTCCAGCGTGTCGCGCACATATGGCAGGGTTTCTACCGGATGGGACAGAAGGTCGCGTCCGGTATCAAGGATCTTGGCAATCACGCTTGCCCGCACCTTGCCTTCGGTGATCTCGATCGCCGTTTCGATCATCGACAGCGTAAAGCCTTTGATGCCAAAGCCGTAATGCGCGAGATTGCGTTTCTCCGCGTCGAGCAGCCGTTCGGAAATCCTCGATCCTTCGGCAAAATCGGCGAGAAGCCTGGCAAAATGCTCTTCCGTGAGCCGGTAATATTGTTCGTTCTGCCAGAGCGTGTCATCGGCATCGAAACCGATCGTGGTCAATGGTCGGGCGGTCATATGCACACCTCTTGAAATACGCCCTGTCTCTATAGGGCGGGCAATCTATTCCCCGCCTGTGTCGAGACAAGGGCGTCTCAACAGAGGCCGTGTTCCGTTGAAAAACGCCGGGCCGCGACCTACATCAAGGATGCCTCACCTTGCAGCCAGCTCCGGCTGTGCCTGTCATGCGCAGGCCAATAATCAAAAAATACAGTTCAGCAGTCCGCAAGCCCCTATTGCGGCAGACACAAGGGAATTTCTCGACATGCGTTATAATCAACTCGGAAATGCCGGACTTTTCGTATCTGAAATCTGCCTCGGCACCATGACCTTCGGTGAAGCCAGGGAAGGCACCATGTGGGGCGCCATCGCCGATGTCGACCAGAAGGCTGCCGATGAGATCGTCCAGCGCTCGCTCGATGCCGGCGTCAATTTCATCGATACCGCGGACGTCTATTCATCAGGTGAATCCGAGCGGCTGCTCGGCCAGGCGCTGAAGAACCTCAACGTTCCGCGCAAGGATGTCGTCATCGCCACCAAGGTCTATGGCGTCATGGGGGACAAGCCGAACGATCGCGGCGCCTCGCGCGGCCATATCATGGATTCCGTCGAAGCCAGCCTGAAGCGGCTGCAGACGGATCATATTGATCTCTACCAGATCCATGCCACCGATCCGGTCACGCCGATCGACGAGACGCTGCGCGCGCTCGATGATCTCGTTGCCCGCGGCATGGTGCGCTATGTCGGCGTTTCCAACTGGCAGGCCTGGCGCATCGCCAAGGCGCTGGGCATTTCCGAGCGCAAGGATTATGCCCGTTTTGAGACCGTGCAGGCCTATTATTCGATCGCCGGCCGTGATCTCGAACGTGATATCGTGCCGCTGCTGCAGGAAGAAAAGCTCGGCCTCATGGTCTGGTCGCCGCTCGCCGGCGGCCTGTTGTCGGGCAAGTATGGTCCGGGCGCACCGGGCAATGGCGAAGGCCGTCGCGCCAGCTTCGACTTTCCGCCCGTCGATAAGGACCGCGCCTGGGCCTGTGTCGCCGTCATGCGCGAGATTGCCGAAAAGCATGGCGTGAGCGTCGCCACCGTGGCGCTCGGCTATATCCTCGCCAAGCCCTTCGTGACGACCGTCATCATCGGCGCCAAGCGTGTCGAACAGCTCGACCAGAACCTCGCCGCCGTCAAGCTGAAGCTCGATGCCGACGATATCAAGCGGCTCGATGAGGTAAGCGCACTGGCCCCGGAATACCCGGGCTGGATGCTTTCCCGCCAGGCTGCCGGACGCCGCCCGGCCGATTTCGAGCCCAAAGCCTGATCAAGCAAAGGCCTGATTGAAAAGGGCCGCCGTTCCGACGGCGGCCCTCTTGTTCTGTGCTGCCGGCTTACTTGGCGTGCGCCTTCAGCCAGGCATTCATCTCGGCGATTTCAGCTTCCTGCGCCTTGATGACCCCCTCCGCAAGCTTGCGGATCTCAGGATCTTTTCCGTATTGCAGCTCGATCCTCGCCATGTCGATTGCTCCCTGATGGTGTGGGATCATGCTGCGGACGAAATCCACATCGGTGTCGCCGCTCAATTTGATCATCATATCCTTGTGCATCCTGTCGTTAGCCTCGGTGAAGGCTTGGCTGGATGGGCCGTGGCCGCCCATGTGCTTGGACATGTCCATGGTCGGCATGTCCTCGGCAAAGGCTGGGGCGGCAAAGCCGATGATTGCGGAAAGGGCGATGATTTTCAGAGACATGAGAGTTCCTTCCTCTGTCTGACGATAGGTTGGTGCAGCAGCCTATGGCTGCGGTTCTGCCAAGGGGTTTGTCAGATGAAGCGGGGAGGCGGCGCCTGCGGGGCGGGTCTGTTGTCTCTCAATGCCCGGTCGAGGGCCGGAGCAGGATAGGCGAAAACATGCTTGCCCCCATCGGGTATCATTGCAGTTGCGGGGAGCACCATGCAGGCGGCGCAGAGCGGCATATGCGCGATGCCCGTGGAGCAAGGGTCTTTCGCTGAATCGCCCTTGGCCCCCATGTCAGGCATAGCCATGCCCTCCATGTGATGATGCGCCGTGCTGCTGTCGGCTTGAACCGACATGTTCATCGATGCGCAGGTTGGACAGCCTGCCCACGCCGACATGGTGCTGTAGACCAGCCAGCCGAAGAACATCGTGATGAGAGCCAAAGCGCGCATGGAAAAAACATAGGCAAGCGCAGGCGAAAAGCCAAGTGGTTCACCAGGCTGCGATCACCTTGTGAACGATCTCGTAGTCGCGGCTTTCCTCTCCAAACGGTGCGACCGGCCAGTCCCAGCTGGCCTTTGCCTCGGGCGGCGCGATACCGTGGAGCAGGTCTGCTTCCTCTTGCATCCTGCCCGTGCGGTCGATGACCACGTAGGAAATGTCGGTCACAAGGCAGCTGCGGCAAGGCAAGGCCGCTAGCCCCTGCATATGCGCGGCCATCAACTGCTCGACGGTATCAGCAGGCATCCCGGATGATGCTTCTGTCTCGTATCGCCGTTTGACGCCGCGCCCGATCTGCGACAGCAGATTGGCGGAAACGACGAAATCGAGATAGGGCACGCCACGCAAGAATCCGAGTGGTTCCGGATTCTCACCTTTCTTGAGATCATCGTAGCCGGAAACGTCGCGTTCGATCAGCCGAACGTTCCGGTAGCGCTTGCCCCTCAGCCGTAGGCGCACGGATGCCAGATGCACGAGATCGACGAGAACGACCGTATCGAAACTGTCAGCCAGGTCCTCGATCGGCACATCCCGGAGCAGCCCGGAACCGAGCACGACGGCCGTCCGCCGCTGTGAAAACCCGCTGATGGCGGCGCGAACAGCGTTCTTGCTATTCTCTTCATGCGCCGCCCAGTCCCTGCTGCAGCGGCCGGCGCGGGACCACAGATTGACCGAATAACGGACGAAACGGCGATACTCGCTGCCCGTGAGCGCGGCTGTGGCGAGATATTGAAGCGCTTCCGCGATCATGGCGATATCCTGATGTCTGGTCCTTTCCTCATCGTTCCATCGATTCTGGTCGCCATATCAAGACCCTTCACCCTTGCCGCTCCCCGCCCAATCCGCTAGGAAACCGCCACTGTCACATATGTGGAATTTCCCCGAAATGAACGACAAGCAGAAGAAACCCCAAAAGCTCAAGGCCCGCCTTCCGCGCGGCTTTGTCGACCGCTCCGCAGCCGATCTCCGCGCCGTCAACGAAATGACCGTGAAGATCCGCGAGGTCTATGAGCACTATGGTTTCGATCCGGTCGAAACGCCGCTGCTTGAATATACCGATGCGCTCGGCAAGTTCCTGCCGGACAGCGACCGTCCGAATGAGGGCGTCTTCTCGCTGCAGGACGATGACGAGCAGTGGATGTCGCTGCGTTACGACCTGACGGCGCCGCTTGCCCGTCATGTCGCGGAAAATTTCAACGAAATCCAGCTTCCCTACCGCACCTATCGCGCTGGTTACGTCTTCCGCAACGAGAAGCCCGGCCCGGGCCGCTTCCGCCAGTTCATGCAGTTCGATGCCGATACCGTCGGTGCACCGGGCGTCCAGGCTGATGCCGAAATGTGCATGATGATGTCCGATACGCTGGAAGCGCTCGGCATCAAGCGCGGCGACTATGTCATCCGCGTCAACAACCGCAAGGTTCTGGACGGCGTGCTGGAGGCGATCGGCCTCGGCGGGGATGACAAGGCCGGCCAGCGTCTCAACGTGCTGCGCGCCATCGACAAGCTCGACAAGTTCGGCCCCGAAGGCGTGCGCCTGCTGCTCGGCGAAGGCCGCAAGGATGAATCCGGCGACTTCACCAAGGGCGCCAAGCTCAACGACGATCAGATCGAGAAGGTCCTCTTCTTCGTCGGCATCAAGGACTATGCCGAAAGTGCCGTCCGGCTCGCTGAGCTGGTCGCCGGCACCGAGAAGGGTGCCGAAGGCGTCGAGGAACTGAATTTCATCGGCGCGCTCGTCACCAGCGCCGGCTATCAGTCCGACCGCATCAAGATCGATCCCTCTGTCGTGCGCGGTCTCGAATATTACACCGGCCCGGTCTATGAGGCCGAACTGCTCTTCGACGTCACGAACGAAAAGGGCGAGAAGGTCGTCTTCGGCTCCGTTGGCGGCGGCGGCCGTTATGACGGTCTCGTCTCCCGCTTCATGGGCCAGCCGGTTCCGGCAACCGGCTTTTCCATCGGCGTCTCGCGCCTGATGACGGCTTTGAAGAACCTCGGCAAGCTTGGCCAGCAGGACATCATCGCACCGGTGCTCGTCACCGTCATGGATGGCGATGTCGATGCCATGGGCCGCTACCAGCGCCTGACGCAGGAGCTTCGCGCCGCCGGCATCCGCGCCGAAATGTTCCAGGGCAACTGGAAGAAGTTCGGCAACCAGCTGAAATATGCCGACCGCCGCGGCTGCCCGATCGCCATCATCCAGGGCGGCGATGAGCGCGCTGAGGGTGTCGTCCAGATCAAGGATCTCATCGAGGGCAAGCGCCTCTCCGGCGAGATCGAGGACAACACGACCTGGCGCGAGGCGCGCGTGGCGCAGGAAACCGTGCCGGAAGCCGATCTCGTCGCCAAGGTGAAGGAAATCCTCGCTGCTCAGGCGGAGGACCGGAAGAGGGCTGCGAATGCGCGGTAGACCCCTCCCCAACGGTACCATCCTGCCCAAAGCAGCATTTGCGCGCATGGCGACGATCCTGATTTTACGGGGCGAGCGCTCCGGGTTAGCCCCTCCCACCTGTGGGGAGGGGTTGGGGAGGGGACTTTACCCCGGAGCAGTGCTATGCCTCTGATTAACCTTCCAGACTTCTCCGGCGAGCTTCTGGACGAATTTTCCGCCCGCAAGACGGAGCGTATCGACACGCCGGTCATCCAGCCGGCCGAACCATTCCTCGATATCGCCGGTGAAGATCTTCGCCGGCGTATCTTCATGACGGAAAGCGAAACGGGCGCCAGTCTCTGCCTGCGTCCGGAATTCACGATTCCCGTCTGTCTGCGCCATATCGAGAGCGCCACGGGTACGCCGAAGCGCTATTCCTATCTCGGTGAAGTCTTCCGCCAGCGCCGCGACGGCAGCAACGAATTCTATCAGGCCGGCATCGAGGATCTCGGCGATATCAATCTCGCCAGTGCCGATGCCCGCGCGATCGGTGACGCCGTCGGCATACTCTCGCGCCTGCTGCCCGGCCGGGATCTCTCCGTGACAATAGGCGATCAGGCCGTGTTCGAGGCGGTCGTGCAGGCGCTCGGCCTGCCACTCGGCTGGCAGAAGCGGCTGATCCACGCCTTCGGCAATATGATGCAACTGGAGGCTCTGCTGGCGAGTCTCGTCAGCCCGCAATTTGTCACCGGCCTTGATGACCAAGTTGCTCACTTGGTCGGCCTGGAGGACGAGGCGGCGCTGATTTCCCATATCGACGAGACGATGCAGGCGACCGGCTATTCCACCAATGCCAGCCGCTCGCCGCAAGAGATTGCCCGTCGGCTGAAGGAAAAGCTCGTCCTGTCCGAAACGCGGCTCGATGATGCAGCCTTCCACTTGCTGGAGCAATTCCTGTCGCTCAACGTACCGCTCGTCAATGCATCGGCAGCGCTTTCGCATTTTGCCGATGCCGCAGGGCTGAAACTCGGCAATGCGCTGGCACGCTTCGATGGCCGTGTGGCGGCACTCTCCAATGCCGGCGTCGATCTTTCGCTGATCGAATATCGCGCCGCTTTCGGCCGCCCGCTCGACTATTACACCGGCCTCGTCTTCGAGGTCATGGCTGAAGGTTCCACGGCGGTTTTAGCCGGTGGTGGCCGCTTCGACAGGCTGTTGACCTTCCTCGGCGCGAAGGACCGCATTCCCGCCGTCGGCTTCTCACTCTGGCTCGACCGTATCGAAACCGAAAGGGCCGCCGCATGACGATCACCATTGCGCTTCCCTCCAAGGGCCGCATGAAGGATGACGCCTCTGGTATCTTCGAGCGCGCCGGCCTGAAAATCTATGCCGTCGGCAACGACCGCTCCTATCGCGGCCGCGTCGAAGGCTGGGACGATGTGGAAATTGCTTTCCTGTCTGCGTCTGAAATCTCCCGTGAGCTCGGCAACGGCTCGATCGATTTCGGCGTTACCGGCGAAGATCTCGTGCGCGAGGGGCTGGCCGAGGCGGACAAGCGGGTCGAATTCTGCGCCCGGCTAGGCTTTGGCCATGCCGATGTCGTTGTTGCCGTGCCCGAAATCTGGCTGGATGTGGATACCATGGCGGACCTCGTTGATGTCGCCGCCGATTTCCGTGCCCGCCATGGCCGCCGCCTGGCGATTGCCACGAAATACTGGCGCCTGACACAACAGTTCTTCTCCAGCCAGCATGGTATCCAACTCTATCGGATCGTCGAGAGCCTGGGCGCCACGGAAGGCGCTCCGGCTTCTGGCTCGGCCGATATCATCGTCGATATCACATCGACCGGTTCGACGTTGCGTGCCAATCACCTCAAGGTGCTGTCCGATGGCGTCATCCTGCGCTCGGAAGCCTGCCTGGTGCGTGCGCGCAAGGATGCACATACCGATACACCGACGGTAGCAGCGATCGCCGAAGCCGTCCGCTCGGTTCTCTGATTTCTAGAGCTTGTCGCGCAAAACTGTGCAGCGGTTTGCGATAACGATATGCGCGAGGCGAAGACCTGAAAACGGAAAACCCGCCGTCATTCGACGGCGGGTTTTGCATGTCTGGAAGGATATCGAATTTAGCGGGCAGCGGCTGCCTGCAGGCCGCGGCGGGCGTCGAGCGAATAAGCGCCTGCGCCATTGGTGGCGAGCATGATGTAGGCGCCGGCGAGTGTAACGTTCTTCAGGAAGTTCACGAAATTCAGGCCGTTGATCCAGCCGTTCGCAGCAGCCGGGAAGTCAGGAACGTTGACCGTCGGCAGGTGGAAGACGATGCCGGTGAACACGCAGAAGGCAGCAATCAGCCAGCCCGTGTAGCGGACCTGATAGCCGATGAGCACGGAAATGCCCATGACGAGTTCGAAGAGGCCTGCGAGATAGGTCAGCGCGGTGGAAGCCGGAAGGCCGGCGCCGGCGATCATGCCTGCAGTGCCGGCAGGATCGGTTACCTTGCCGAAGCCGGCAAAGATGAACATGAAGGACAAAAGAATGCGGGCGAGAAGGATGAGGACGTTGTTCGTATTCGACATGGACGTTTCTCCGTTGAATGGCTCTTGAGGTCTTGATGCCCCGGCACCGTGTTGGGACCTCGGATGCCCTGTATTTCGCCTTTTTCTAGCGTCAGGGAAAGATAAACAGTAGCGGACAGTTTGTTCACTAATACGAAACGATCGAGCGGCTTGCCTTGTATGGCGACCCTCTTCTATGGTCGCCTCCTCACTATGGAGAACTTGATGGCAGATCTTTCCGCATTTCCGATCACCAGCCGCTGGCCGGCCGAAAACCCTGACATTATCCAGCTTTACTCTCTTCAGACGCCGAACGGCGTGAAGATTTCCGTGGCGCTGGAGGAGCTCGGTCTGCCCTATGAGCCCCATTATGTTTCCTTCGCGACCACCGATCAGAAGACGGCGGAATTCGTCTCGCTGAACCCGAACGGCCGCATCCCTTCAATCATCGATCCCAACGGCCCCGGGGGAAAGCCGATCGGCCTTTTCGAATCCGGTGCCATCCTGCTCTATCTCGCGGAGAAGACCGGCAAGCTCATCCCGGCCGATGCCGCGGGCCGCTATGAAACCATCCAGTGGGTCTTTTTCCAGATGGCTGGGATCGGCCCGATGTTCGGCCAGTTTGGCCATTTCTACAAATTCGCAGCCGATAAGGTCGCCAACAATTCCTATCCGGTGGAGCGTTATCGCGATGAAGCCAAACGCCTGCTGGGCGTTCTGGAAAGCCGGCTGCAGGGCCGCCAGTGGATCATGGGCGACGAATACACTATCGCCGATATCACCACCTTCCCGTGGATCCGCGGCGCCGACATCTTCTATGGCGGTCGCGAGGTGTTGGAATATGCGAAATTCCCCGCCGTCATGGACTGGCTGCAGCGCTGTATCGCCCGGCCGGCAAGCGAGAAGGGGCTCAATATCCCGGTCAAGCCAGCTTGATCTTTGGATTGAAACAGAAAAGGCCGGTCGCAGGACCGGCCTTTTTCTTGAGGGCTTGCGGGCAGATTACTGCCTGCTGGTGATCTGGCTGGCGCCTTCCAGCTTGAAGCGCGGGAAGACGAAGACGCCGACCATGCTGCCGCAGTATTTTTCTTCCAGCCCATTGGATTCGCCCATGCAGAAGAGCGGCTGGCGGAAGCCGTTCGGCATGATGATGGTTGTCGAAAAACAGAAGGATGAGGAAAGCGTCGCCGCCTGTTCGAAGAGCTGCAGAACGTGGTTGCGGTCCTTGGCGTCGTAGCAGCGCACCAGGCTCAACAGGCCGCATTCCTGCATCGAGAGGCCGTGCAGCATCGCGCTCCATTCTCCGAGTCTGATCACACCAGTCGAAAAGTCTGCAATCCAGCTTTCGGAGACGGAAAGTTGCGCCAGCATTTCGTGATTATGGTTGGTGTAATCCAGCGAGCCCGGCATCAAGGGTGCGGCAGCATTGGCTTTGGCGATTTTAAACAAGGCGTTCCCCAGTTCGGGTGCAGCTGGACAGCCGCACACTCGGCAAACACAAAGAGACAGGATCACTTGGCGCCAGACCTCATGTCTGTGCCTGCCACCTTACGGAACCTACCCGGCAGCGCCTCGCAGGGTCGCCGCCCGACTATGTCCTGCAAGATTTACTTTCATATGTTAGCGGAGACCTTCGAAGCCCGAATGTTCACGCATGGCCGTTGGCGCGGTCCGGTCTCGTCTGCGGCGAGATTTGCTCCGGGCGAACGTCAATTGCAGCGCGGATTTATAGGAGCTTCTGCGCAAACGGCAACGCCTTTTTGCGGGGCGTTAGGCTGACGTTATGATCAGGATTTTGAGCGGATTTGCGCGTTATCCGATTAGTCGGGTGACGAAAAGTCTCATTTATGCGTTGTGGAAACGGTTCCACGCATACCATAGCATGCAATTCTCATAATTTAGGCTGCTGGGAGACCGAATTTCCCTGGCCGAAAAAATACATGGCACGCAAGTTTCGCGAAAGCCTCGCACGAAAACCGGGCTTTCCGATTGGTTGATTGAACGTTTAAGCATCCTGTTAAATAAAATATTTTCGAATCGCCTGAATAAAGAAAAGGGCGGCCCGAAGACCGCCCTTCCTGTTCCGGAGACCGGAATGGATGTCAGTGACGGCTTTCGCCTATCACATCATGTCCATACCGCCTGTTCAGCGCGCTTGACGCGCTGAACCACTTTGGATGATGGGCGGCTTTACGGACGATGCTGTGAAAGGCCGTTGGCCTATCACATCATGTCCATACCGCCCATGCCGCCCATGCCACCAGGCATTGCCGGAGCGTCCTTCTTCGGCAGCTCGGCGATCATGGCTTCCGTGGTGATCAGCAGCGAGGCAACCGAAGCTGCGTTCTGCAGAGCCGTACGGACAACCTTGAGCGGGTCGACGATGCCCATGGCGATCATGTCGCCATACTCGGACGTCTGGGCATTGTAGCCGTAGTTGTCTTCGTTCTTGTCGAGAACCTTGCCGACAACGATCGAAGCTTCGTCACCAGCGTTTTCTGCGATCTGGCGAACCAGAGACTGCAGAGCGCGGCGAACGATGTTGACGCCGGCTTCCTGATCCTGGTTTTCACCCTTGACAGTGATCTTCGTGGAAGAGCGCAGGAGAGCGATACCGCCGCCCGGGACGATGCCTTCCTGAACAGCAGCGCGCGTCGCGTTGAGAGCGTCGTCGATGCGGTCCTTCYTTTCCTTCACTTCGATTTCCGTCGAGCCGCCGACGCGGATAACGGCAACGCCGCCAGCGAGCTTGGCAAGACGTTCCTGCAGCTTTTCGCGGTCGTAGTCGGAGGTGGTTTCTTCGATCTGAGCCTTGATCTGGGCAACACGGCCTTCGATGTCGGACTTGGCGCCAGCGCCGTCGACGATCGTGGTGTTTTCCTTGGAGATCGAAACCTTCTTGGTACGGCCGAGCATGTCGAGGGTGACAGACTCAAGCTTGATGCCAAGGTCTTCGGAAATGACAGTGCCGCCCGTCAGGATGGCGATGTCTTCCAGCATGGCCTTGCGGCGGTCGCCGAAGCCCGGAGCCTTGACAGCAGCGATCTTCAGGCCGCCGCGCAGCTTGTTGACGACGAGCGTAGCAAGAGCTTCGCCTTCGACGTCTTCAGCGATGATGAGGAGCGGCTTGCCGGTCTGAACGACAGCTTCGAGAACCGGGAGCATGGACTGCAGGTTCGAGAGCTTCTTTTCGTGCAGCAGGATGAAAGCGTCTTCGAGGTCAGCAACCATCTTTTCCGGGTTGGTGACGAAGTACGGGCTCAGGTAGCCGCGGTCGAACTGCATGCCTTCGACGACTTCGAGCTCGGTTTCAGCGGTCTTGGCTTCTTCGACGGTGATGACGCCTTCGTTGCCAACCTTCTGCATGGCTTCAGCAATGTCGAGACCGACCTGCTTGTCGCCGTTTGCGGAGATCGTGCCGACCTGTGCAACTTCTTCCGACGTGGAGATCTTCTTGGCCTTGGCCTGGAGATCCTTGACGACTTCAGCAACAGCGAGGTCGATGCCGCGCTTCAGGTCCATCGGGTTCATGCCGGCTGCTACAGCCTTGTTGCCTTCGCGAACGATGGCCTGTGCAAGAACCGTGGCGGTCGTCGTGCCGTCGCCGGCAACGTCGTTGGTCTTCGAAGCAACTTCGCGGACCATCTGGGCGCCCATGTTTTCGAACTTGTCTTCGAGTTCGATTTCCTTGGCGACCGAAACACCGTCCTTGGTGATGCGCGGAGCGCCGAAGGACTTGTCGATAACGACGTTACGGCCCTTCGGACCAAGCGTGACCTTCACTGCGTCAGCGAGGATATCGACGCCGCGCAGCATCTTTTCGCGCGCGCTGCGGCCGAATTTTACTTCTTTAGCTGCCATTTTGAGAACTCCTGAAAAGGGGTGTCAGCGATTACAGGTGAAAGACATCCGGCTGATTAGCCGATGATGCCCATGATGTCGGCTTCCTTCATGATGAGAAGGTCTTCGCCGTCGATCTTGACTTCGGTGCCCGACCACTTGCCGAACAGAATGCGGTCGCCGGCCTTGACGTCCAGCGGAACGACCTTGCCGGATTCGTCACGAGCGCCGGAGCCGACGGCGACGATTTCGCCTTCCTGCGGCTTTTCCTTGGCGGTGTCCGGGATGATGATGCCACCCTTGGTCTTGGCTTCGGATTCAACGCGGCGAACGACGACGCGATCGTGAAGCGGGCGGAAATTGGTGCTTGCCATTGTCTAATCCCTCGATCAAATGACATTCGCGGACCGGGGTGGCCCACAATGGAGATGTTAGCACTCAACTCCTGTGAGTGCTAGCGCCGTGCATTTAGGGATGGCTCCAGAAGGAGTCAAGAAGAGCCCTCACGGATTTTTGTGCCGGAATTGTGGAGATGGCGGGATTTGTCCGACGTCGTTACCGAGCCGCGGCTGGTCCATCTTTCTCACAGCGCTGGTCGGGATGGCGCGCGCTTGGTCCTGCAGTGCTCGCCATCCTCCGTCACGCTGTTCCGCTCCAAGGTTAGATGGTGAAGAGCCTTGGCTTCTGTGGCTCGCGGCGTTCTTCGCTTGACGTAGAAATGCCTTGCCATCGAAGCCCGCCTTTGCAATGTCACCGGTGACCGAAAGCGAAGCAGGAAAGCGGAATGGCAAAGCGGATTGCGAACTTCTCCGAGATCACCGATCGATACGATGTGGTGCTCTGTGATGTCTGGGGCGTCGTCCATAACGGCGTCGATCCGTTTCCGAAGGCGGGCGAGGCGCTGGAGGCAGCCCGTGCGGCCGGCCTGACCGTCGTTCTCATCACTAATTCGCCGCGCGTCTCCTGGCAGGTCGTCGAGCAGCTGCGCCAGATCGGCGTGCCCGACAGCGCCTATGACCGCATCGTCACCTCGGGCGATGTCACGCGTACGCTGATTGCCGAAGGTCCGCGCAAGGTCTTCCTGCTCGGCCCCGAGCGCGACAGCCCGCTCCTTGAAGGCCTCGATATCGAGCGCGCCGCTGCCGGCGAAGCCACCTCCGTTGTCTGTACCGGCTTTTTCGACGACGAGACGCAGACGCCCGAGGACTACACGGACATACTGCTGGACTTCAAAGCTCGCAACGTGCCGATGATCTGCGCCAATCCCGATCTCGTCGTCGAGCGCGGTCACCGCATCATTCCCTGCGCCGGTGCCATGGCCGCCTATTATGAACAACTCGGCGGTTCCACCCGCATTGCCGGAAAACCGCACCGGCCGATCTATGAGGCGACGCTTGTCGCTGCCCGCGAGGTCCGCGGCGATTTCCCCATCGATCGCGTGTTGGCGATCGGCGACGGCATGCCGACGGATGTCCGCGGCGCCTTGAATTATGGGCTCGACCTTCTCTACATCAGCGGTGGTATCCACGCGAAGGAATATACGTTGAACGGCGAAACCGACGAGGCGATCCTCAACGCCTATCTCCAACGGGAAAAAGCCGCACCCAAGTGGTGGATGCCGCGCCTCGCATAAGAGAAAACAAGCCGATGACCGTTTTCCACCGCAATGAAACCCGCGATCCGCTGCCCGAGCATTTGAAGGGCGGCGTCATCGCCATCGGCAATTTCGATGGCGTTCATCGCGGCCATCAGTCGGTGCTGAACCGGGCGCTCGATATTGCCAGCGCGCGCGGGGTGCCGGCTCTCGTGCTGACCTTCGAGCCGCATCCGCGCACCGTCTTCAAGCCGGATGCGCCGGTCTTCCGGCTGACACCCGCGCCACTCAAGGCGCGCATCCTGGAAGAGCTGGGCTTCAACGCGGTCATCGAATATCCTTTCGATTACGAATTTTCCCAGCGCTCGGCGGAAGAGTTCATCCACTCCATCCTGAAGGACTGGCTCGGCGCGTCCGAGGTGGTGACCGGCTTCGATTTCCATTTCGGCCGCGGCCGCGAGGGTGGGCCTGCCTTTCTGATGGACGCCGGCAACAGATATGGGTTCGGCGTCACTCTGATCGACGCGTTCCGCGACGAGAATACCGACGTCGTCTCCTCGAGTCATATTCGTGCGCTGCTGAAGGAAGGCGATGTCTCCTCGGTCGCCGCCATGCTCGGCTATCGCTATACCGTGCAGTCGAAGGTCATTGACGGCGAGAAGCTCGGCCGTCAGCTTGGCTTTCCGACCGCCAACATGCGGCTGCCGCCAGAGGCGGAGCTTGCAGCAGGCATCTATGCCGTCCGCTTCCGCCTCGAAAACGGCAAGCTCCATAATGCGGTGGCGAGCTATGGCCGCCGCCCAACGGTGACGGAAAACGGCGCGCCGCTGCTCGAAACCTATCTCTTCGATTTCAGCGGCGATCTCTACGGCCAGACCTGTTCGGTGTCCTTCTTCGGCCATCTGCGTCCCGAACTGAGGTTCGACGGGCTTGATCCGCTCGTCGCGCAGATCAAGCGCGACGAGGAGGAGGCGAGGGCGCTTCTGTCAGGCGTCCGGCCGCTCGGCGAGCTGGATCGGAAGCTCTGTTTCGACTGAGCAATTCCAGCAAGTGCATAGCGGTTTTGCGTCCGGAATTGCATAATAACAAGGTCATGCTCAGGCCGTGCCGAGCGCTGGCTGAGCCTTCTGGCGCGGGAGTGGTGGAAAGGCGAGTGCAATGCCTGCCGCACCGAGCCCAACCAACGCGGAGCCGATGAAGAGCCACGAGTAGTTGGCATAGCTATCGTAGATCCAGCCGCCGATCAGCGGTCCGAAGGCCATGCCGATGCTGGATAGCATCGTCGCCGCCCCGAACACCGTGCCGATGATGCGCGGGCCGAAATATTCACGTGCAAGCACCGCATAGAGCGGCATCACCCCGCCATAGGCGCTGCCGAAGATCACGGCGAGTGCATAGAACTCCCCGAGCTTGCTGACGGCAAGATAGGTGGCAAGGGCTGCCGCTTGCACCAGCAAGCCCGCGATGATGACCGGCTTCACGCCGATCCGGTCCGCCAGCGTGCCGTAGACCAGGCGACCGCCGAGACCGGCCAGGCCCTCGACGCTATAGATGCTGACGGCAGCCATAGGAGCTACGCCACAGAGTGTCGCGTAGCTCACCATATGGAAGATCGGCCCGGAATGGGCAGCACAGCAGGCAAAGAAGGTAAGCCCGAGAACGATGAACTGCGGCGAGCGGAAAACCTTCCACAGATTTGGAGTTCCGCCATCGGTTGAGACGATGACCTCATGCGTATCCTGGGGCGGTGAGGGCCGGCGGCGCACAAGCAGGGCCGCGGGGATCATCAGGATGAGCGCACCGATGCCGATGATCATCATCGCCGGTCGCCATTCATAGGCGGTAATGAGCCAGCGTGCGAAGGGCGAAATCGTCATCGGTGCAACACCCATGCCCGCTGAAACCAGCGATACGGCAAGGCCGCGGTTCTCGTCGAACCACTCCGTGGTCGCTGCGATCATCGGCGCGAAGAAGGCGCTGGCCGAGAGGCCGACAAGCACGCCATAGGTCAACTGGAACTGTAAGAGCGTTTCCGCCCGGCTGGCGAGAACCAGTGCCAGCCCGAGAATGACGGAGCCGATCAGCACGACAGGGCGCGGCCCGTAGCGATCGCTGGCCGCGCCCCAGAAGAAGCCGCCGATACCCATGACGATGAAATTCAGCGTCATGGCGCTGGCAATGCCGGCATGCGACCAGCCGGTGGCATCGGCGATCGGCTGCTGGAAGATGGCGAGCGAAAACATGGCGCCGAGCGCCACGCACGTCATCAGTGCGCCGGCCGCGACGATAACCCAACGATAGGAACTGCTCATATCCTCATCACTCCTTGCGGGCGGGTTTGATCGGCATGATGAATTTTCGCTGCCCGTGTGTCAAAGACGTTCGGACAAAGGGGAATTCGACAGGGGTTTTGGATTTTTTGCATTGGGAGTAGCAAAACCGTAGCCATGGATGCCTACCGTTCGTTTTTTGATGCGGAAGGCATTCGGGTTGCGGCTTTTCACGAGGTTGCGGGTCCGAAATCCCTCTTCCTTTTCCGCTGAAAAGCGCTTATGAACCGGCCCGATGAGTAAATTCCGGCTGGCGCATTCGATACGAATTATCGGCCCGGTCTTCCGCGCGCGCTGAGCGGCCGGAAGGTCCGGGTTTTCGGCGCTTGGATTGAGCAAGCGCTTTCCGTCACCACAGATTTCATATCCGCGAGCCCTTGTCGGGCCGCCAGAAGCGATTGTTACACATGACCGAAACAGCCGAAAAGATCGATTACTCGAAGACCCTCTATCTGCCCGAGACGGATTTCCCCATGCGCGCCGGCCTGCCGCAGAAGGAGCCGGAACTCGTTGCCCGCTGGCAGCAGATGGATCTCTACAAGAAACTGCGTGCCTCGGCCGCCGGCCGCGAAAAATTCGTCCTGCACGACGGCCCGCCCTATGCCAACGGCAACATCCATATCGGCCACGCGCTGAACAAGATCCTCAAGGACGTCATCACCCGCTCCTTCCAGATGCGCGGCTACGACTCCAACTACGTTCCCGGCTGGGACTGCCACGGCCTGCCGATCGAATGGAAGATCGAGGAAGAGAACTATCGCGCCAAGGGCAAGGCCAAGCCTGACCTGACCGAGCCCTCGGCGATGATCGAATTCCGCCGCGAATGCCGCGCCTATGCCGAAAAGTGGATCGCCATCCAGGGTGCCGAATTCCAGCGTCTCGGTATCGTCGGCGATTTCGAAAACCCGTACCTGACGATGAACTTCCATGCGGAAAGCCGCATCGCCGGCGAACTGCTGAAGATCGCCAGGAGCGGCCAGCTTTATCGCGGCTCCAAGCCGATCATGTGGTCGGTCGTCGAGCGCACTGCGCTCGCGGAAGCCGAAGTCGAATACCACGACTACGAGAGCGACACGATCTGGGTGAAGTTCCCGGTCGCGGAAGGCCCTGCTGGTGTCAAGGATGCCTTCGTCGTCATCTGGACCACCACGCCCTGGACGATCCCCGGCAACCGGGCAATCGCCTATTCCTCGCGTGTTGCTTACGGCCTTTACGAAGTGACGGCTGCCGAGAACGATTTTGGTCCGCGTCCGGGCGAGAAGCTGATCTTTGCCGACAAGCTCGCTGAAGAATCCTTCGCCAAGGCAAAGCTGCAATACAAGCGGCACGCCGACGTCTCGGTCGAAGATCTCGCCGGCATCGCCTGCGCGCATCCGCTGAAGGGTCTCGGAGGCGGCTATGAATTCGTCGTGCCTTTGCTCGATGGCGACCATGTCACCGATGACGCCGGTACCGGTTTCGTCCACACCGCGCCGAGCCATGGCCGTGAGGACTTTGACGCCTGGATGTCGGCTGCCCGCTCGCTCGAGGCACGTGGCATCGACACCAAGATCCCGTTCCCGGTGGACGACGGCGGTTTCTACACCGCTGATGCCCCCGGCTTCGAAGGCGCGCGCGTCATCGACGATAACGGCAAGAAGGGCGATGCCAACGACCGTGTCATCAAGGCGCTGATCGAGCGCGGCGCACTCTTTGCCCGCGGTCGCCTGAAGCATCAGTATCCGCATTCCTGGCGCTCCAAGAAGCCGGTGATCTTCCGCAATACGCCGCAGTGGTTCGTCTATATGGACAAGACGCTGGCGGACGGCACGACGCTACGCACCCGTGCGCTGAAGGCAATCGACGATACCCGCTTTGTGCCCGCCGCCGGCCAGAACCGCCTGCGCGCCATGATCGAACAGCGCCCGGATTGGGTTCTGTCCCGTCAGCGCGCCTGGGGCGTGCCGATCTGCGTCTTCGTCGATGAACAGGGCGAAGTGCTGCAGGACGATGCCGTCAACCAGCGCATCCTCGACGCTTTCGATGCCGAAGGCGCTGACGCCTGGTTTGCCGCAGGCGCCAAGGAGCGTTTCCTCGGCAACGAGCATGACCCGGCCAAGTGGGCGCAGGTCATGGACATCCTCGACGTCTGGTTCGACTCTGGCTCGACGCATACCTTCACGCTGGAAGACCGCCCGGACCTGAAATGGCCGGCCGATCTCTATCTCGAAGGCTCCGACCAGCATCGCGGCTGGTTCCACTCCTCGCTGCTGGAATCGGCTGCGACGCGCGGCCGTGCGCCCTATGATGCCGTCCTCACCCATGGTTTCACCATGGACGAGAAGGGCGAGAAGATGTCGAAGTCGAAGGGCAACGTCACAGCACCTCAGGAAGTCATGAAGGATGCTGGGGCCGACATCCTGCGCCTCTGGGTCATGACCTCCGATTACGCGGACGATCTGCGCGTCGGCAAGACGATCATCCAGACCAATGTCGATGCCTATCGCAAGCTGCGCAACACCATCCGCTGGATGCTCGGCACGCTGGCGCATGACAAGGGCGAGGTCATCGCGTTGGCAGATCTGCCGGAGCTGGAGCAGCTGATGCTGCACCGCCTCTCCGAGCTAGACCAGCTCGTGCGCGAGAACTACGACGCCTTCGACTTCAAGAAGATCGCACGCGCACTGATCGACTTTGCCAATGTCGAGCTGTCGGCCTTCTATTTCGATATCCGCAAGGATGCGCTCTATTGCGATGCGCCCTCCAGCCTTCGCCGCCGTTCGGCGCTCTATGTCATCCGCATGATCTTCGATTGCATGGTGACCTGGCTTGCGCCGATGCTGCCGTTTACGACGGAGGAAGCCTGGCTCTCGCGCAATCCTTCGGCCGTCTCCGTGCATCTGGAGCAGTTTGCTCCAGTCGCCAAGGAGTGGCGCAACGACGCGCTGGCCGAAAAGTGGAAGCAGATCCGCGCGATCCGCAGCGTCGTCACGGGCGCTCTCGAAATCGAGCGCAAGGACAAGCGCATCGGCTCGTCGCTGGAAGCGGCCCCCGTCGTCTATGTTGCCGATGCGGAACTGCGCAAGGTGCTCCAAGGGCAGGATTTCAGTGAGGTCTGCATCACCTCGGGCATCACGATCGAGGCCGCGGCAGGCCCGGCCGAGGCCTTCCGTTTGGCTGAAGTAGCCGAAGTCGCTGTCGTTCCCGCGCTTGCAGAGGGCACGAAGTGCGCGCGTTCCTGGCGCATCACCACCGATGTCGGTTCCGATCCTGATTATCCCGACGTTTCGGCGCGTGACGCTGCAGCACTTCGCGAACTCGGCATCCATGCCTGAAGATATTTACCGGGTGAATTGCCTTTATGGCGTTCATCCGGTAAAAGCTGCCTGAAAATGGCCGGATTTTTGCGTCAGGGGGACGATTGTCCGGTGGGCAGTACTGATTCCGGCATGCGGGAAGGGTTTTCATGTTAGCGACGCATTGGTTCCGTTTGGGCGCCTGCCTGTCTCTTGTTCTGGCGGCAAGCTCCACGATGTCCGGCTGCGCCAGCAGCCCGACCTACGGCACCGACAAGACCGCCATGGAACAGCTTGCCGACGACCTCGGCCAGTCCGTTTCGCTGACCGGGCCTGGCCCCAAGAATACCGGCGTGAAGTACACCCCACGCCCGACGCTCGTCATGCCGGCGCAGGCCCAGAAGGAAACCCTCGTGCAGCCGCAGCAGACGGTCGCCAACAAGGACAATCCGCAGTGGGTTGAATCGCCGGAAGAGGCCCGTACGCGTCTCGTCAAGGAAGCCGACGAAAACTCGGACAATCCGAGCTATCGTTCGCCGCTCGCCAGCTCTGCCATCGAAGGCGGCCGCCAGACGACCGAAGCTCAGGCCAAGGCCTTTCGCGAAGCGCGTGCCCTGCAGAAGGGTGCCTATATTGACCAGCGCCGCTACATTTCCGATCCGCCGACCGAATATCGCGCCGTCGACGATGCGGCCAAGCTCGATGACCTCGGCACGCCGGAGCAGAAGAAGGCGAAGCAGCGCAAGAAGGATGCCGCAGTCGCAAACAGCGGCACCAAGTGGTGGCAGATCCTTCAATAAGGCGATTTAATCAATTCCAGCGAAAGTGTTCACCGGTTTTGCGTAAAAAAACTAGCGGCGCGACGTGATGAACCAGCGTTTCGTCAGCGTGATATGCAGAAGCTGGCAGGCCAGAAAGACGCCGCATATCAAGGTGATGTCTGCATTGCCCGCCCGGCCGCTCAGCAGGATCGCGGCCAAAACGACGGCGGCCAGCACCGGAATGGAGGCGAAAGCGATTGCCCGCGCCGCCGCCCAGTTCACCTTTCCCGTTAGCGACCAGTGCATCGGCAGCTTTGCTACGTCAGGTGCGATCGTCCGGTTGGCGTAAGCGGCAAGAACGCCCATGAAGTATGACGGTTCCTATGGCAATGATCACGGCAGGTCTCTCTTCTCGGAAAAGAATGCCCGCAGCATATCTGCTGATTCTGTCTCGTTGAGCCCGGAATAGACGTCCGGCGCGTGATGGCAGGTCGGCTGTGCGTAGAAGCGCACGCCATTATCTACCGCGCCGCCCTTCGGGTCTTCCGCCCCGTAATAGAGCCTGCGGATGCGGGCGAAGGAAATGGCGGCCGCACACATGGTGCAGGGCTCCAGGGTGACATAGAGGTCGGCGCCGGCGAGCCGTTCCTGGCCTAGCTTGTCCGAGGCCATGCGGATGGCGGCGATCTCGGCATGGGCGGTGACGTCGTTGAGTTCCCGCGTGCGGTTTCCGGAGACGGCAACGGCCGCGCCATCGATGACGACGACGGCGCCGATCGGCACCTCACCGCGTTCCCCGGCGGCGCGTGCTTCCTCGAGTGCCATCTCCATAAATCGATTTGTCTTCACGTTCGCAAGAATTTCCACTTAACCGCAGGTGCATGACCTGATAGACAGGCCGAAAAGGCAGGCAAACAACAAATGACACCCAAAGACAAGCCAAAACGCCCTGGCACCAAGGCCCCCGCGCGTGACGCCCGGTCCAAAAGCGGCCCGAAGACCGGTAGCGAGAAGCCGTTGAAGGCTGCTGCCGCGAAAGCTGCAGCTAACGAAGCGGATGGCGACGCCAAGGCGGAACGCATCTCCAAGGTGATGGCGCGCGCTGGCGTCGCCTCCCGTCGCGATATCGAACGCATGATCATGGATGGCCGTGTCACGCTGAACGGCAAGCCCCTGGACACGCCCGTCGTCAACGTTACGCTCGAAGACAAGATCGAAGTCGACGGCGTGCCGATCCGCGGCATCGAGCGCACGCGCCTTTGGCTCTACCATAAGCCGCAGGGCCTCGTGACGACGAATTCCGATCCCGAAGGACGGCCGACCGTCTTCGACAATCTGCCGGAAGAGCTTCCGCGCGTCATGTCGATCGGTCGTCTCGACATCAATACCGAAGGCCTGCTGCTGCTCACCAATGACGGCGGGCTGGCCCGTGCGCTGGAACTGCCGACCACCGGCTGGCTGCGCCGCTACCGTGTGCGCGCCCATGGCGATATCGATCAGGACGCGCTGGACAAGCTGAAGGATGGCATCGCCGTCGACGGCGTTCTTTACGGGTCGATCGAAGCGACGCTCGACCGCACGCAGGGGTCCAATGTCTGGATCACCATGGGCCTGCGCGAAGGCAAGAATCGCGAAATCAAAAACGTGCTCGGCGCGCTTGGTCTCGAGGTCAACCGCCTGATCCGCATTTCCTACGGCCCCTTCCAGCTTGGTGAACTGCCCGAGGGGCATGTAATCGAGGTACGCGGCCGCACGTTGCGCGACCAGCTCGGCCCGCGTCTCATCGAAGATGCCAAGGCGAATTTCGATGCGCCGCTCTATAATGCCCCGGCCGTTGCCGCCGAAGAGCCCGAAGAGCCGGCGCCCGAGCGCCGCGAACGTCCCCGTCGCGACGAGGACAAGCGCGAACGCGCGTTGAGCCGCCTCGATACCAAGCGCGACGACCGTCGGGATGATCGCCGAGACGATCGAAGGGACGACCGCCGCAGCGAAGACGACCGGCCGAAGCGCCCGGCGCTCGGCAGCCGCCGCAATGCCAATGTGTGGATGGCACCCGGTGCTCGTCCGCTCGGCGAGAAGGCAGCCGCCAAGGCTGCCAAGAATGTCCAGACCGCCCGCCGTCGCGGTGAAACGGTGCCAGTGAAGGAGCAGCGCTTCGATCCTGCAGCCGATCGGCTGCGCCCGCAGATCAATCGCGTCCATGAAGAGGATGGCGAGTGGATCCGCTCGAGTGACACGCCTGCCAAGCGTGATGAGGATGAAGGTTTCGGCCGCAAGCGCTCCTTTGGCGATAAGCCGCGTGGCGAACGTCGCCCGCGTTCGGATGGCGAGGAGCGTCCGCGCTCCTTCCGCGACCGTCCGCGCGAAGAGGGTGGCGAGCGCTCTTCGCGTCCAGCCAGAAGCTTTGGGGGCGAAGGCCGCTCCGACCGTCCTCGCGGCGACAAGCCTTTTGGTGACAAGCCACGTGGCGAACGTCGTCCGCGTGCGGAGGGAGAAGAACGTCCGCGTTCCTTCCGTGACCGCCCGCGTGAGGATGGCGGTGAACGTGCCTCCCGTCCGGCCAGAAGCTTCGGCGGCGAAGCCCGTTCGGAGCGTCCGCGCGGTGACAGACCCTTTGGTGACAAGCCACGTGGCGAGCGTCGTCCACGCGCGGAAGGCGAAGAGGGCTCGCGTCCCTTCCGCAGCCGCTCGCGTGAGGAAGGTGGCGAACGTGCTTCCCGTCYGGCCAGAAGCTTCGGCGGTGAAGGTCGTTCCGAGCGTGCCCGCGGCGACAAACCTTTCGGCGATAAGCCGCGTGGCGAACGTCGTCCGCCCACGGAGGGGGAAGAACGTCCGCGTTCCCCACGTGACCGCCCGCGTGAGGACGGAGGCGAACGTGCTTCGCGCCCGGCCAGAAGCTTTGGCAGCGAAGGCCGTTCGGAGCGTCCGCGCGGCGAAAAGCCCTCCGGTGACAAACCCCGCGGGGCAAAGAGTTTTTCCGGCAAGCCGAAGGGCGATCGGCCGGGTGGTGGTGGCAAGCCGAGTGGCGGGCCGTCCAGAGGTGGTGCGAAAGGTAAGGGAATGACGCGCGGTGCGGATCGTCGGCGGTGAGTTTCGCGGACGGCCGCTTGCCGTACCAAAATCCAACGACATCCGGCCGACTGCGGACCGGACGCGTGAGAGCCTGTTCAACATTCTGAGCCATGCCTATCCGGAATGCGTTGATGGCACCCGGATTCTCGATCTTTTCGCTGGCACCGGCGCGGTCGGCCTCGAAGCCGTGTCGCGCGGCTGTCGCCATGCGCTGTTTGTCGAAAACAGCGTGGAGGGCAGGGCGCTTCTCTGGGAAAACATTGATGCGCTCGGCCTGCACGGCCGCACGCGCATCCTGCGTCGGGATGCGACTGATCTCGGCAGCATCGGCAATCTCGAGCCTTTCGACATGCTTTTCGCCGATCCGCCCTATGGCAAGGGACTGGGCGAGAAGGCGCTCGCGGCTGCCGCAGAAGGCGGTTGGCTGAAACCGGGCGCGATCACCGTTCTTGAAGAGCGCTCCGATATTGCCGTTTCGGTGCATCCCTCCTATGTTTTCCTCGAAAGCCGGATATTCGGCGACACCAGAGTGCATTTCTTCCGGTATCAGCCGCACTAGTCGGCACGTGGGGGCAGATCGTGCCGCAGGCGGAAATCATCAGTCCGAAATCGCCTGCGATCAGCGATCTCCCGACGATAGCCGTTGCCTTCGGCGGCGGCGGTGCCCGTGGCCTGTCGCATATCCACGTCATCGAAACGCTGGATGAACTCGGCATCCGCCCGGTGGCGATATCGGGCTCCTCAATCGGTGCCATCATGGGCTCTGGCATGGCGGCCGGCATGTCAGGTTCGGAAATCCGTGAACATGCGCTGGCAACGGTCGGCAACAGGGCTGCCGTTGTCAGTCGTATCTGGGGGCTGCGACCGACCACAGTGCGCGATGCCGTAGCCAAGGGCATCCGGATAGGCCAGTTCAATCTCGAGCGCATCCTGAAGGCCTTCCTGCCCTCGGAGCTTCCGGCGCGCTTCGAGGATCTGCTGGTGCCGATGAAGGTGATTACCACCGATTATTACGGTCAGGCCGAAGTCATCATCGAACAGGGCCAGCTTTTTCCGGCACTCGCCGCATCATCGGCCATTCCTGCCGTCTTCATGCCGGTCAGGTTGCACGGCCGGGTAATGATCGATGGCGGCATTGCCAACCCCGTTCCCTACGAATGCCTGATGGACCTCGCCGATATCGTCATCGGCATCGATGTCGTTGGTGCACCAGAGGGTGACGGAACCCATATCCCGAACCGCATGGAAAGCATCTTCGGCTCCGGCCAGCTGATGATGCAGGCGGCGATTTCGCTAAAACTCAAACTCCTGCGACCGCATATTTTCCTGCGTCCCATCGTTGGACGTACCGGCGTCATGGATTTCCTGAAGGCGCGCGACGTGCTTGCCATGTCCGTCGGCGTCAAGGACGAACTGAAATACGCGCTCGATCGGGAAATCGAGGCGCGGTTGAAGCGCTAGTTCCGGAAATCGCGTTCAGGCATCCGCCGTCACGTCGGCCCTGTTTGCCAGCGGATCACCGCTGAAGGGATCGGCCGCACGCTTCGGTTTGACCAACGGTTCCGGCTTGATCGGTGTCGAAAACAGAAGATCCTGTCCCGCCTGCAATCCCTCGGAGACCTGCAGCACCAGCCGCGCCTCGTCGCGTTTGCGGATATCCTCGCCGATTTCATAGGCATCGACTTCGGCGACACCCAGCGTTTCCAGCGTGCGCCGGCCGAAGAGCAGGCCGGATTCCAGCGTTTCGCGCAGCTCGTAGTCGACGCCCTTGTTGCGCAGCTCGATGGAGTGAATACGGTCATAGGAGCGCACGAAGAGGGTCGTGTGCGGATAGTCTGCCTGGATCAGTTCGACCACCTTGTCGGTGATCTCCTTCTTCTGGGTGCAGACGAGCACGATCTTGGCCCTGTCGATGCCGGCCGAACGCAGCACGTCCTTGCGGGTGCCGTCGCCGAAATAGATGCGGAAGCCGAAGGACGACGCCTGTCGGATACGGTCGGCAGAAAAGTCGATGACGGTCACGCTTCGGCCGCCGGCAAGCAGGATCTGTGCGGCGATCTGGCCGAAACGCGAGAAGCCGACCATCAGCACGTCGGCGCCCGCACCCTCGAAATCCTCGTCCAGTTCCTCGTGTGCGTCTCCCGTCAGCATCCGCTTGGAAAGGGCCGCACCCAGCGGCGTCAGCGCCATCGAGAGGGTGACGATCGCAACGAGAAGCGAGGCGGTCGTGTTCGGCATCAGGCCCGCAACAGCGGCGGCGGTGAAAAGGACGAACCCGAACTCGCCGCCCTGCGGCAGCAGGAAGGCGATGCGCACGGCATCGTCATGCGAAGAGCCCGTCATGCGGCAGAGCGCATAGATGATGATCGCCTTCACGGCCATGATGATCGGCACGGCCATGATGATGAAGAGCACGTTGTCGAGCAGCACCTGAAGCTGCAGCGACAGGCCGACGGCGATGAAGAAGATGGCGAGAAGCACGCCGCGGAATGGCTCGATATCGGCTTCCAGCTCATGCCGGTAGGAGGATTCGGCCAGCATGACGCCGGAAAGGAAGGCGCCCATCGCCATGGAAAGTCCCGCAAGCTGCATCAGGCTTGCCGAACCCATCACGACGAAAAGGGCCGCCGCGATCATCGCCTCGCGGGCGCCAGTGCGGGCAATGATCTGGAAGAGCGGCGTCAGCAGGTAGCGCCCCATGACGATCATCCCGCCGACCGCCGCAATCGAGATGCCGAAATCGACAAGCGGATCGCCGTTGCCCTTGCCGCCATCGAGGACGGTGACGACGGCCAGAAGCGGCACGATAGCCAAATCCTGGAAGAGAAGCATGGAGAAGGAGCGCTGCCCGTAGCGGGTATTCACGTCGCCGTCGCCTTCGAGGATCTGCATGGCAAAGGCGGTGGAGGAGAGCGCCAGCCCGAAGCCAGCAACGATGCTGCCGCGCCAGTCGAGGACGCCGGAACCCCAGGCAAGTGCGGTCAGCGCCAGGCCCGTCACCATCACCTGCGCCGTGCCCAGGCCGAAAATGTCGCGCCGCATCTGCCAGAGGCGGGAAGGCTTCAGTTCGAGCCCGATGATGAAGAGGAGGAAGACGACGCCGAGTTCGGCGACATTGAGGATCTGCTCGCCATCGGTGATGCCGTGAAAGACCGGCCCGATGACGATACCCGCCGCCAAATAGCCGAGAACTGTGCCGAGCCCGAGCTTCTTGAAGATCGGTGCGGCGACGACGGCGCCGCCGAGCAGCAGGATGGTTTCGGAGAAAAGCGCGTTGGGTGCGGACATGCTTCATTTCTTTCGATGGCAGGGCAAGCAGGCAGCCAGGAAAAGAATCGGCATCCACGGCCTTGATGCTTTCGGGAGTGCACAATAAATGGAACTGGAAGGAAAGGCCAAATCATGTCCTCTGAAATCGATTCCTCGACACTTCTTTCCCGTGCAAGTCAACTGATCGATCTGGCGAAAAAGGCAGGTGCCGATGCTGCCGACGCAGTCGTCGTCCGCTCGCGCGCCCAATCGGTCAGCGTTCGCTTAGGCAAGGTCGAAGGGACGGAGTCCTCCGAAAGCGACGACTTCTCGCTGCGTGTCTTCATCGGCAAGCGGGTGGCAAGCGTTTCCGCCAATCCGGGCTTCGACCTGCAGGCGCTGGCCGAACGCGCCGTCGCCATGGCCAAGGTGTCGCCGGAAGATCCGTTCGCCTGCCTCGCCGATGAGAACCGCCTTGCCAGAACCTATCCCGATCTGCAGCTGCTCGACACGACCGAGGTCGGCGCCGATCAGTTGCGGGAGGCAGCTCTTGCTGCCGAAGCCGCAGCTCTTGCCGTAAAAGGGATCACCAACTCGTCCGGTGCGGGCGCTTCGGCCGGTATGGGCGGTCTTGTGCTCGCCACTTCGCATGGCTTCGAAGGCAGCTATATGGCGTCGCGCTTCGGCAACTCCGTCAGCGTGATCGCCGGTGAAGGCACCGGCATGGAGCGCGACTACGATTTCGACAGCCGCCTCTATTATTCTGAACTGGATGATCCCGCCGAAATCGGCCGCCGGGCCGGCGAACGCGCCATCAAGCGCGTCAATCCCCGGCAGGTGCCGACCGGCAAGGGTATTACCGTCATCTTCGATCCTCGCATTGCCCGTGGTTTCGTCGGTCATATCGCCGGCGCCATCAACGGCGCATCCGTCGCCCGCAAGACGAGCTTCCTGCGCGACAAGATGGGCCAGCAGGTGCTGAAAGCCGGCCTGTCGATATCAGACGATCCGCTGATCGTGCGTGGGCCGTCCTCCCGTCCCTTCGACGGCGAAGGCGTTTCCGGCGAGCGGCTCGTGATGATCGAGGACGGCGTGCTCAAGCACTGGTTCCTGTCCACCTCCACCGCAAATGAAATCGGCGGTTTCGAAACCAACGGCCGCGGCGTGCGCGGCGGCACCTCCGTTACGCCCGCCTCCACCAATCTGGCATTGGAACCCGGAGACATCTCGCCGGAAGAGCTGATCCGTAGCGTTGGCAACGGTTTCTACGTGACCGAGCTGATCGGCCAGGGCGTCAACATGATAACCGGCGAATATAGCCGCGGTGCGACCGGCTTCTGGATCGAAAACGGTGAACTCACCTTCGCAGTATCGGAGGTGACGATCGCTTCGAACCTCAAGGACATGTTCATGAGGCTGACGCTCGCCAACGACATCGACCGTAAGTTCGGTGTGGCGGCTCCGACCTTCGCGATTGAAGGCATGACGCTTGCCGGTCGCTGACGAACGGATCGATGCGATGAGCGATGTGGAACAGTTCCGCTGGCAAAGCGATCTCGCGCTGATCGCCGATGCCGCGAAACAGGCGGGCGCCGTCGCACTCGGCTTCTTCAATCAATCGCCGGAAGTCTGGTGGAAAAACGAGGACCGCTCGCCCGTCAGCGCCGCCGATTTCGCCGCCAACGAAAAGCTCGAAACCATCCTGCGCAGGGCGCGGCCGGACTATGGCTGGCTGTCCGAGGAGACCGACGACGATGCCGGCCGTCTGCAGCATGAGACGCTGTTCATCGTCGATCCGATCGATGGCACGAGGGCTTTCCTGGCCGGCAAGGATCTCTGGTGCGTGAGCGTCGGCATCGTCCATCACGGCCGTCCCGTGGCAGGCGTGCTTTTTGCGCCGGCGCTGGACGAACTCTACGAGGCGACGGAAGGTGGCCCGGCGCTGAAAAACGGCGAGCCGATCTCCGTATCCAGCCGAAGCGAAGGCGATATCAGCCAGCTTGCCGTCAGCGAGGAGTTGTTCAAGGTTCTGCCGACGGCAGTTCGCGAACGCAGCGAGCGTGTCAAACACATTCCCTCGCTCGCCTACCGCATCGCCATGGTGGCCGATGGGCGTCTGGATGCGACGTTTGTCGGGCGGAGTGCCCATGACTGGGATATTGCGGCCGCCGATCTTATTCTGGAACGTGCCGGTGGCGGCCTCGTCGACCTTTCGGGTCACCCGGCAACGTATAATAGGGCGAAAGTCAGCCACGAGGCGCTCTGTGCCTCGCCCGTTCCGCGTCTCCGGGAATATCTGGACTTGTTCACTCAGCTAAGAGACGGTTGACGTTTCCGTCAAAATCCCTCAGATGAGGGCCGGAGGAGAATAGGCAGAAAAGAGAATAAAAATGACGGACTCCGGCGGTAAAAAGCAGCTCCTGCACCTCGTATTCGGTGGCGAACTCGAAAGCCTCGAAGGTATCCAGTTTCGGGATCTCAAGGATCTCGATATTGTCGGTATTTTCCCCGACTACGCTACGGCACTGACGGCCTGGAAGGGCAAGGCACAACAGACGGTCGACAATGCGCATATGCGCTATTTCATCGTCCACATGCATCGTCTGCTCGACCCGCAGGATACGACCGGGAGCAAGTGACCCGCGCAGCAAGCCGCTGGCTCTCCGCTGTCCACAGCGGAGGCCTTTGCGCATCGGTTCCTTGCCCTTGATCGACGCATTCTGAACAAATTGATCGGTCATTGCGGCCGCAACGATAATTGGGGAATTGGATTGATGTCGATCTGCATGGATCGGAGGTCTGCCGAATGAGCTCCCGGATGGCGCGGATCGGTCTGAACGCGTACCGTCTGGCGGGAACCGTGGCGTCGCCGGTCGTCGGCCTCTACATCACCTACCGCACGGCCAAGGGCAAGGAAGACCGCGCCCGCCGGCTGGAACGCTTCGGCTATGCAAGCGCCAACCGCCCGCAAGGCCCGCTCGTCTGGTTCCACGCGGCAAGCGTCGGCGAAACCAATGCTGTCATTCCCCTGATCCGCGAAATTCGACGCCGCGACATCAATGTCATCCTGACGACAGGCACCATCACCTCGGCAAAGCTTGCCGCCGAACGTCTCGGCAACGACGCGATCCATCAATACGTCCCGCTCGACCTGAAGCCCTCGGTCGGCCGTTTCCTCGACTATTGGCAGCCGGACTGCGCCATTATCGCCGAGTCTGAAATCTGGCCCGCGACCGTGCTGGAACTCGGCCGTCGCCGCATTCCGCAGATCCTAGTCAATGCCCGCATGTCGGACCGGTCCTTCGCCCGTTGGCGCCGTCGCCCGTCGATTGCAGAAGCGCTCTTCGAAAATCTCGCGCTCGTCATCGCCCAGTCGGATATGGATGCCGAGCGTTTCCGCGATCTTGGCGCCGTGCCGGTCATCACGTCAGGCAATCTGAAGGTCGATACGGACGCGCCGCCCTATGACAGCGCAGTCTTTGCCCGCTACAGGAAGCAGATCGGTGACCGCAAGACATGGGCGGCGATCTCCACCTTCGACGGCGAGGAGAATGCCGCCGGCATCGTGCACCGCGCTTTGCGCGATCGTGACAAGCAGCTGACGATCATCGTGCCGCGTCATCCCGAGCGCGGCGACGAGATCGAGGCCGCGCTCGTCAAGCAGGGGCTGAAGGTCGCCCGCCGCACGCGCGACGATGTACTTTCCCCCGATATCGATATCTTCCTCGGCGATACGATCGGGGAGATGGGCCTCTATCTTCGCCTGACGGAGGTCGCCTTCGTCGGCCGCTCGCTTTTCGCCGAAGGCGGTCAGAATCCGCTGGAGCCGGCCATGCTCGGTTGCGCCATCTTGTCCGGCGGCAACGTGCAGAACTTCCGCGAGGCCTATCAGAAGCTTGCCCGCAGCGGCAGCGCCCGCATGGTGCGCGATACCGAAATGCTGGCAAAGGGCGTGCATTACCTGCTGACCAATGATGAGGCGCGGGGCAATATGATCCAGGCTGGCATCGCTACCGTGCATGAAATGCGCGGCGCACTGACGGCCACCCTGAAGGGGTTGGAGCCCTATATCAATCCGCTGACGGTGAAGGCGCGCCTGCTGCCCAAGGCCGCGGCGCAGGCCTGAGGAACTGTCATGTCGGCAGAGGTGAAGATCAAGGGCATCCTCTTCGACAAGGATGGTACGCTCCTCGATTATGATGAAAGCTGGCTGCCGGTGAACCGCGAGCTGGCTCGTATCGCCGCCGAGGGTGACGCGGCTCTTGCCGATCACCTGCTTGCCGCATGCGGCATGGATCCGGTGACGGGGCATATCGTTCCCGACAGCCTGCTTGCCGCCGGCAATACCCGCCAGATCGCCGAAGGCCTCATCGCCGCCGGCTCGAAGGTCGAGGTCATCGAGCTGACGATCAAGCTCGACAACCTCTTTGCCAATGCCGCCGAATTCTCCGTGCCGGTCACCGATCTCGCAGCCTTCTTCGGGCGTCTTCACAAGCGCGGTTTCAAACTCGGCATCGCCTCGAGCGACAACGAGCGCTCGATCCGCCAGACGGCGCAACGCTTCGCCATTTCCGGATATGTCGATTACATCGCCGGTTACGACAGCGGCTTCGGCAGCAAGCCGGAGCCCGGCATGGTGCTTGGTTTTTGTGCCGCGACCGGCCTGTCGCCAGAAGAGGTCGCGATGGTCGGCGACAACAATCACGACCTCCATATGGGCAGGAATGCGAAAGTGGGCCTGACGATTGCAGTTCTGACAGGCACCGGCTCGCGTGAATCTCTATCCGGAGCGGCAGATCACGTCTTCGACGACATCACCCACATCGAGGCTCTGCTGCCCGATCTGCAGCCGGCGTGACGCGCAAAGACTTGCATTTTCATGATTTTTAGCTTCTCAATCCGCCCGGTCGATTTTGGGAAACCTCGCCGTGGGGGGTGAGGGCAAGGGGAACGGGACGGCATCATGATATCCGAAGCGCCGCCTTTCTGGTGGAGGCGGGCAGGTTGGCAGGCCTGGGTCCTATCGCCCCTTTCTTTCCTCTATGGCCGCGTGGCAGGCTACCGTATGGTTCATGCGCGCCGCGCCTCGGTTCCAATCCCCGTCGTCTGCGTCGGTAATTTCACCGTCGGCGGTGCCGGCAAGACGCCGACGGCGATCGCCATTGCCCGTGCCGCCAAAGCCAAGGGCCTGAAGCCCGGTTTCCTGAGTCGCGGCCATGGCGGTTCGCTCGATATGACTGTTGTCGTCGATCCCGCGCATCACCGCGCTGTCGCCGTCGGCGACGAACCGCTGCTGCTGGCGCAGGAAGCACTGACGGTAATCTCCCGCCGTCGGGTCGACGGTGCTCTCAGGCTCGTCGAAGAAGGCGCCGATTTCATCATCATGGATGACGGCTTCCAGAGCGCACGCCTCACGATCGACTATGCACTTCTGGTGATCGATGCGACGCGTGGCCTTGGCAATGGCTATATCGTGCCAAGCGGACCGGTCCGTGCTCCGGTGCGCCTACAACTGCGCCAGGCAACCGCACTCCTGAAGGTCGGCGATGGCAACGCGGCCGACCGCATTGTCCGTATCGCGGCCCGCGCGGCAAAACCCTATTTCACCGCGGCGCTGAAGGTGCCGGGCGAAAACCATCTTGCCGGGCTCAAGGTGCTCGCCTTTGCCGGCATCGCCGATCCCGAAAAGTTCTTCCGCACTGTGCGTTCACTTGGCGCGAGCATCGAGGTCGCGACCTCCTTCGGCGATCATGAGCACCTGAGCGAAGAAGAGATCGACGGTCTTCTGAACACTGCGGACCAGCAGAACCTGGCGATCGTCACGACCTCGAAGGACTTCGTGCGGTTGGCCGGCCATCACGGAAAGGCGGAACAGCTTGCGGCCCGCTGCCACGTCGTGGAGGTGGAGATGGCCTTTATGGATCCTCGTGCCCCCGGTCTCATCATCGACCGTGCGTTCGAAGCCTGCCGCGAGCGGCGGCTCAAGGAAGCGAAGGCGAAAGCCTAGAGCAATTCCAGCAGAAATGTACGCGATTTTGCGTCCGGAATTGCGTGAAAACAAGAAGTTAGCGCATTTACGCGCTTCGAAGAAAAGTGGAAATGCTCTACCGTTGGGTCGGCAGAACGCCGGCGCGACGGTCGGCTTCGAGGGCCGAGGCGACGTCGGCATAGGGCTCCTGCCGCGCCACGCTCCAATAGCGAAGCTCGTCGAGCGGGATCTGTTTGCTGGTGAGTGCGCAGACGACATAGGAGCCAGGTGACAGAATCTGGAAATCGCCGTCGAGATACCGGATCTTCGCCTCGCGGTTTCCGTGTCCTTCGAACAAGTTCATTCGCTCCATTCCCTGCGGCCTGCCATCTGTCTGCCATACTCCGCGAGAGGCGATTTTGCCAGCTTTTTCAGCTCCGGCCGAACAGCCGCTCGATATCGGCAAGCTTGAGTTCGATATAGGTCGGGCGTCCATGATTGCACTGGCCGGAGCCCGGCGTCACTTCCATCTGACGCAAGAGCGCATTCATTTCTTCCGGCCGCAGCCGTCGTCCCGATCGCACCGAGCCGTGGCAGGCCATGGTTGCCGCCACATATTCGAGCTTGGCGGAGAGGCCGGATGCCGTGTCCCATTCGGCGATCTCGTCGGCAAGCTGCCGGATCAATCCCTGCGTGTCGACTTCGCCGAGCATAGCCGGCGTTTCGCGCACGGCAATGGCGCCCGGCCCAAAACGTTCGATCGCCAGGCCGAGTTCGGCGAACTCCGCGGCATGCACCATCAGCCGGTCACAATCCTCCTCGGAAATGTCGACGATTTCAGGGATCAGCAGGACCTGTGAAGCCAGTCGCTTGGAATGCAGCGCCTTGCGCATGGCCTCGAACACCAGCCGTTCATGGGCCGCGTGCTGATCGACGATGACGATGCCGTTATCTGTCTGGGCAATGATATAGTTCTCGTGGATCTGCGCCCTTGCGGCACCGAGCGGATAGCGCGCCACCGGTTCGGCGGCGGCTGTCTGCGCTTGCGGCGCGGGCTCGAAAACCGCCTCCGAACGTGCTGTCGGATGGACGAGCCCGTCGAAGGAAGCTTGTGGTCTTTCACCGAAACCGGCTGTCGGCTGGTATGGCCGGGAAGGGGAAGTTGCCGCAGACCATGGCGCCTGCGGCCGCTGTGGTGCCGCCTGGAATCCGGGGCGGAAGGCGCGCAGCATGTCGTTTGCACCAGTCGTTGCCGCGCGGCTGCCGTCACGCGCCAGCGCCTCGCGGATTGCGCCGACGATCAGCCCGCGGACCAGTCCCGGATCGCGGAAGCGGACGTCGGATTTCGCCGGATGCACATTGACGTCCACCAGCGCCGGATCGAGCGTGATCGACAGCACCGCGACTGCATAGCGGCCGGCCGGGATCGTTTCGGCATAGGCGCCGCGGATCGCCGAGAGGATGAGCTTGTCCTGTACGGGGCGGCCGTTGACGAAAGCATATTGATGGGCCGAATTGCCCCGGTTGAAGGTCGGCACGCCGGCAAAGCCGGTCAGCTGTACATCCTCACGTTCGGCGTTGATGGCGATCGCATTGTCGCGGAAGTCCTTGCCGAGTATCTGCGCCATACGCGCCAGATGATCCTCGCCGGTTGCCGGAAATTCCAGCGTCGAACGGTCGGGGCCTGACAGCACGAAGCGCACGCCCGGAAAAGCGATCGCCATGCGCTTGACGATCTCGGTGATTGCGGCCGCTTCCGCCTTCTCCGTTTTCAGGAATTTCAGTCGCGCCGGTGTGGCGAAGAACAAGTCGCGCACTTCGACGATCGTTCCCGGATTGGCGGCTGCCGGGCGCAGATGCACGATTTTGCCGCCGGCAACCGAAATTTCGGTACCTGCAGCGCTATCACGCCTGCGGCTTGCGATGCTGAGCCGCGCCACCGAACCGATCGACGGCAATGCTTCGCCGCGGAAGCCGAGCGTACGGATATCGTCGAGCGTATCCGATATCTTCGAGGTGCAGTGCCGTCTCACGGCAAGTTCCAGATCGGCAGCGTCCATTCCGGCACCGTTGTCTGTTACGCGCAAGAGTGCCTTGCCGCCGCCGGCGGTTGCGATCTCGATGCGCGTCGCGCCCGCATCCAGTGCGTTTTCGATCAGCTCTTTCGCAGCACTCGCCGGCCGTTCGATGACCTCGCCGGCGGCGATCTGGTTGATGAGCGTTTCGGAGAGCTGTCTAATGGCCATGCGCCTATTTTCGGGGATTCGCGGCCGGGAGGAAAGGGCTTTCATCAGGCGGGAGCCAAGTACTGGAAGCTTCTCCCCCAAATTTGGGGGTCACTACTGTTAAGCGGCCTTTAAGACAAAAACGGCATTTTATTCATATGCCTCCGAAACTGCGAAAATCGGACAGATGTGGGATGTGAAAGAATGAGTGCCGGCTTCGAAAAGGCGGACACATCATCTGCGAGTGACGCGCTGCCGCCTGAGGCCGATCTTCAGACGGTGCTTTTCGACGCGGCATGCGACAGTCTTTCTGCTGCATTCGTCATCTATGACCGCAACGATCTTCTGATCTTCGCCAGCCGCCAGGTCATGGAATTCTTTCCGGTCCCCGAAGATGTGCTGCGGCCGGGCGCCCGGCTTCGTGATTTCCTGGGTGCGGTCTACGATACCGGCATCCGCGAGCAGACCCTCGTGCGCCAGGCGGGTTCGCTCGGCCGCGAGGACTGGCTGTCGCAGCGCATCGCCTCCCATTGGCGCGAACGTTTCGAATCCGTCGAGCGCCACGGCACCGATCGCTGGGTGCGCTTTTTGAAGCGCCGGCTACCGAACGGCTACGGCGTGACCATCATCTCCGATATTTCCGAAGCGCGTAAGCGCGAGGAACAGTGGCGCTACGATCTGGAGCGCGTGCAACTCACCGAGGACATCCTCGACCATCTGCCGTTCCCGCTCTTCGTCAAGGATCGCAATCTCACCTACGTCGCCGTCAACAAGGCTTTCTGCGAGAAGTACCAGACGACGGCGGATGAAGTTCTCGGCCGCAAGAGCGGCGAACTCTTTTCGCCCGACATCGCCAAGCGCTTCGAGGAGAGTGACCGCCATGTGCTGGAAACCGGCGAAATGTCGGTCGCCCGCCAGCGCCAGATCGCCCGTGACGGCACCGAGCGCGACATCGTCAGCCGCAAGCACAGGATCGGTAAGCCGGGACGTTACTTTCTCGTCTCGACCATGCAGGATCTGCCGCGCGACGGCGACGATCTCGACGAATTCAATCAAGCCTCGGAAATCACCACTTCCAGCAACCAGACCTACCGGCGCGCCTATGTTCCCGCGCCGAACGCATCGCAGCGCCGCGAGCCGGCGGCGATGGAGGCAATCGTTCCGGAAAACTTCTCTGGCCGAAAGATCCTCGTCGTCACCTCGGATTTCGCCGCCGAGACGGCCGCGCTACGCACGCTTGCCAAATACGGCTTCGAATCCTGCTCCGTCCGCGGCGAGGATGAGGAGGAACGTTTCCTCGAGATTGCGAGCTCCTCCGGCATCTCGCTCGATCTTCTGATCATCGATAATCAGATGGGCATGCGCTGTCTGGAGCTCGCCGAACAATACGGCATTCCCGCCCTTGTCATGGATGGCTTCCAGATCGCCAACGAGTTGACCTTCCAGATCGCCCGCCACTTCAACCGCAACGGACGCGGCGGCGGCGCTGAAGGCGACTGGGAAATCACCACGACTGAAGAAAACGTCGGCCTCCAGGTTCTCGTCGCCGAGGACAACGACATCAACCAGATCGTCTTCACGCAAATTCTCGAAGGTCTCGGCTACCGCCATCGGATCGCGGCAACGGGCGAAGAGGTCGTTCGCCTCTGGGCCGAACACCGGCCGCAGATCGTGCTGATGGACATTTCGCTGCCGGTCTTCAACGGCTTTGAAGCCTCGCGCCTTATTCGCCAGATGGAAGCGGGGCAGGGCACGCGGACGCCGATTATCGGCGTGCTGACACAAGCCTTCGAGCGTGATCGTGCGGAATGCGCCAATGCCGGTATGGATGACGTCATCATGAAGCCGGTCAGCCCGGACATCCTTGAAACGGTATTTCAGAAGTACCTGATGGATGAGCCGATCAAGGCCCGAAACTAAATAAAATATCGGTCAACTCCCCAGATTTTGGGAATGCTTCGGGTTGTATCGCGGCCGATTTACTATCGAATTGTTAAGATTTGCCGGTCATTCTTCACCAGGGTGCGGAGGAAAACCTTGGGTTTGGAGTGATGGTGTCGGCAGAAATACCATTCGTGACGGTAAGTCAGAACGAGCTCCAGGCGATGGCCTATACTGATCCGCTGACCGGATTGGGAAACCGGCATCGCATGCGGGACAAGGTGATGCAGATTTCTGCCGAGCGCGCCAGCGATCCGGCACCCTTTACCATCGGCATTGCCAATCTCGACAGTTTCAAGCCGATCAACGATCTCTTCGGCTCCACCGCCGGCGATGAAATCCTGTGCCAGGTCGCCCATCGCCTGAAGGCCTGCATCCCGGATGGCGCTATCGTGACGCGTCACGACGGCGACGAGTTCGCCTTTGTCCTGCCGCTGATCTTCGAGCGCGCCAGTGCCGAGAAATTCGGCCAGATGATCCGTGAGGTCCTGTCGGCTCCCTACGATCTCGGCGACCGCAACGTCCGCCTTTCTGCTTCCTTCGGTTTTGCGATCTATCCCTTTGCCGGCGAGGACTGCGAGGAGCTGCTGAAGAGCGCCGAAACCGYGCTCTACCGTTCCAAGCGTCGCGGCCGCGGGCAGATTACCGTCTATTCGCGCGAGATCGCCCAAGAGATGAAACGGGCGACCCAGCTCGAACAGGCGCTCAGAAACGCCATCATCTCCGATGTCATCGACGTGCATTTCCAGCCGATCGTCTCGCTTGCCAATAATCAGGTGGTGGGCTTCGAGGCATTGGCCCGCTGGAACGATCCCGATCTCGGCTTCGTCTCCCCCGGCGTCTTCGTGCCGCTCGCCGAAGAGCGTGGCTTCATCGATGCCCTGTCGGAAGCGCTGCTGCGCAAGGCTGCGGAAGCGGCACTCTCCTGGCCGCGTGAACTCTTCCTGTCCTTCAATCTGTCTTCCGCCCAGCTTATGGATCCGGGCACGAGCAGCAGCATTCTGTCGATCCTCGGCCGTGTCGGTTTCGACCCGCATCGTCTCGAGCTGGAAATCACCGAAACGGCTGTCATGAGTTCGGCCGACACGGCGCACCGAATCATTGCCGATTTGAGAGCTGCCGGCGTGCGCATCTCGCTGGACGATTTCGGCACCGGCCAGTCGAGCCTCGGGCGCTTGCGCGATTTCATCTTCGACAAGATCAAGATCGACCGTGCCTTTGTCTCCCGCATCAATTCCGACCGCGCCTCCGAACACATTATCAAGGCGATCCTTACCATGTGCGAAGGTCTCGACCTCGAGGTCGTGGCTGAGGGCATCGAGGATTATTCGGAAGCGGTCAAACTGCGCATGCTCGGTTGCGGCATGGGACAGGGCTATCATTTCGGCCGGCCGGCCGATGGCATCGCCACGCTGCGCTTCCTGCACGAGAACTATTACTACGACACGAGTGCTACGGAACGCGCCAGCGCATAGGCCATGCGCAAAAAAAGATGGCGCCCCATGGGACGCCATCGCCTACGCTCTACTCTCCGCTGAATTACTTGTTGGTGGTCGAGCCGGTGGACGTACTGTCCGTCGGCATCGCCGTGCCGGTCGCTGCCGGAGCCTTTTCAGCCGACTGCATCTGCAGTGTCTTGAACTCCGGTGCCGCCTTCAGCGATTCTGCGGTTTCCGTGGTCGTCAACTTGACGGAACCGTCCTGCGTATTCTGGGCGGCAGTGACTTTTTCCATCGGCACAGCGACGTTCTTTTCGCCGATGCCAAGGAAGCCGCCGACACCGATGATCGCTGCTACGATACCGCCATCCTTCTTGAGGATCAGGTCGTTGACGTCACCGATGCTCTCATTGTTGCCGTTATAGACCGACTGGCCGATATAGGTATTGGCGCTGATCTGGTCCGGGGCCTGCTGGGTCAGGTAGCTGTCACCACCTGCCTGAGCTGTATCGGTGCTCGGAGCGGGCGCCGGAGCCTGCGCGGCATCACCTGCCGGAGCCATCGGCTTCACCGGCTCGGCCGGCGCCGGCGATGCCGGGTCGGCGGGCGCAGACTGCGTCGGAGCAGCGGGGTTAGCTGGCTGCGGAGCCGTCTGTGAAAATGCCGCCGGTGCGAAGGCCGTGGCAAACAGGGCGCCAGCGGCAACGGTCGTCAGAAGTTTGCGTGTCATATCGAACCTACCTTTGTTTCATGAGTGATCCAGGCCCGGCAGCGCCTGTTTTTTCAGGCATTTCTGCCACGCCGGTTCACGAATGAAATGACCGGTGTGCCTATTGGTTCCGGGCGAAGACACGGAAAATTTTACGATTTTCACGGAACCTTGAGCGGAAAACAGCCCGAAAAAGCAAAGGCGCCCCGCAATGGAGCGCCTTCTGAATTCGAGGCCTTTGCCTTTAGATTACGTAGGCAGGATCGAAAACGCCCTTCACTGTGATGCCGAGTTCGAGCAGCGCGCCGGCGCTCGGCTGGGCGGATCGGGCATCCTCGTCAAGCCCCTCCCAGGCTGTCGTCACCACCAGCCGGTCGGCATTGGCGCCGATGAAGGCCGGGCAGGAAGGCTGGGCGGCTGGCACTTTGTAGCGGGCGATACGCAGGCCATCCGGGCTGTAGCGGTCGACGACGCCAGCGCCCCAGCGGGCATTCCAGATGTAGCCATCGGCATCGCAGACCGAACCGTCGAGCCCGCCGGGTTCGTCCATGCTATCGACCATCACGATCGGTTCACCGGCGGGGAGGCCGGTCTGCGGATCGACCATGACGCGCATCAGACGGCTGAGGCGGGTATCGGTAAAATAGCCGGTCGTACCGTCAGGCGAAAAGCAGATAGAGTTCGGAATGCTGATGCCACCGAAGATCTTCGTCACCCTGCCGGCGGCGACGTGGTAGATCGCGCCCGCCTGTTGCTCGGCGCGCTTGCTCATCGTGCTGATCCACAACGCGCCGGAGGGATGCGTGCGGCCGTCGTTGGAGCGGTTTTCCGGCCTGTCATTTTCGAGCGCTGCATAGAAAGTCAGCTTGCCGCTGGCGATATCTCGCACGAAAAGCCCCTCTTCGGTCGCCAGTAGCTGGCGCTCAGAATCGATCCGCGCAAGCACGCTTGCCATGACGGGCAGCGAATGCACCTTCTTCTCGTCCGTCGAAAGATTGAGTTCGTGAAGCTCCTTGCCGAGAATGTTGAACCACCAGACGGAGTTGGAAACGGGATCGTAAGTCGGCCCCTCACCGAGAACCGAATTGGTATTGCAAAGTGTTTTGCCCTCGAATTCATAAATATCAGTCATATGCCTATGCTCCTATGGCCGCGTCATAGGCTAAGATGGTTGCCTTGGCGCGCTCGGCAACCTCTGCATTAGTCATTCCGGGCTTGTAAATGCTGGTGCCGAGGCCGAAGGCGAGAATGCCGGCTTTGGTATAATCGGAGAAGTTTTTGTCCGATACGCCGCCGACCGCCGCAATTACCATTTCCGGAGGCAGGATGGCGCGGATTGCGGTGATGCCGGAAGGGCCGAGAACGCTGGCGGGGAAGAACTTGAGGCCGGTTGCACCCGCGCGGGCGGCCTGCAGTGCTTCCGTCGGCGTAAAGACGCCAGGCATTGTCACCATGCCGTAGTCGCGTGCGCGGATGATCACGTCGGGTTCGACATTCGGGGTCACCAGCAGTTTGCCGCCCGCCGCATGCAGGCTGTCGACGGCCTCTGTGGTGAGCACGGTGCCGGCACCGATCAGCACGTTATCAGGTGCCATCTTGGCAGCAATCTCGATAGACTTGAAGGGTTGCGGCGAGTTGAGCGGGATTTCGATCGCCGTCAGGCCGTTTTCGATCAGCGCACCGACCACGGTCTCGGTTTCTTCGGGCTTTATGCCGCGCAGAATGGCAATCAACGGGCGCTTCATATCGGGGAAGGGGATACGGTTCATGGGAGATGTCTTTCTCAGTTCGGCCAGATGGCCCGGGCAGCGGCCGAAAGCCCGCCGCGAACGGCGGCATCGGCATCGACGGCGGTGAAGGAAAGGGAGAGCGTGCGGAAGGCCTGCTCGTAAAGCGCCTGCAGGCGTCCGGACGCAACGAGCGTGATGGCCGTATCCTTGCCGGCATCCTGCAGCGCGCCGGCAATTTCGAGGCCGATCAGGGTGCCCGAGAGTTTAGCCTGTGCGGCCGCAGCCGAAATACCGTGCAGAAGCTGGCCTGAGCGCGCGGTGAAAATCAGGTTCGATACGAGCGCCGGCCGCTTGAAGGCGGCCGCGACTGCTGCTTCGAAGGCTGCGGCATCGGCCGGCTGGTCCTCGGCGCCGGCAACGGCATGCATGAGGATCGTATGCTTGGTGACGGCGTCGAAAAGCTCGCCGGTCATGAAGCTGGAGAAGCCGGTGACCGTACCGTCGTCAACATGGACCCACTTGGAATGGGTGCCGGGCATGCAGACGGCTTGTGCACCCTTGCTGTCGGGCCCGAGCGCACCGAGAAGCTGCGTTTCCTCGCCGCGCATGACATCGGGCGCCACCGCATCGCGCTGGGCAAGACCGGGCAGGATGCGCACATCGCGGTTTTCGCCCGGCACGGACACTGCGCCTGATAGAATCGAGGAGAGGGAGGCGGGCACATCGATATAACCAGCCTCGACCCAGCCCTGCCGGGCGCCCGCCATGCCGCAGACGATGACCGGCAGGTCCGCGGGCGCTTCGACGGCTGTGAGATGTCCAGCGAGAACTTGGGAAAAGCCGGTCTTGGCGGCGGTCGTCATACCTTCGCCGCTGCGGCGCTCGGCAAGAATGCTGCTGTCCGCACCGATAAGCCAGAGCCGGAAGCTGCTTGTGCCCCAGTCCACCGCAATATAAGCGGGATTTGCCATCAGAGAACGCCTCCATCGACGATTAGGGACTGCGCGGTCATGGCGGCTGCGCAGTCGGATGCAAGAAACAAGGCGGGACCGACGATCGCGTCCGCCTTCAATACGATTTTCAGACACTGCCCCTGCACGGAACGGGCAATGCTCTCCTCCGTCAGCCACAGCTTCATCTGTCGCTCGGTCACCACCATGCCGGGCAGGATGCAGTTGACGCGGATACCGTCAGCGCCGAGCTTTCCGGCCATGCTCTTTGTCAGGCCGACCACTGCGGCTTTGGCCGCAGCATAGGCGGGGAAAACGCCCATGTTCAATTTGAAGGCGATAGACGACATGTTGATGATCGCCCCGCCGCCGGCCGCCCGCATCGAAGGTACAACTGCCTGCGAGGTGAAGAAGACATGCCGAAGGTTGACTGCCTGGTTATTGTCCCAATAGTCCTCGGTCACATCGTCGAATTCGTGCCTGTCGTCCCAGGCTGCATTGTTGATAAGCACCCGGATCGGCCCGGACTTTTCGACAACCGCGTTCACCGTGCGCCTGATGGCGTCGATATCGCGCAGGTCCGTGTGGTAGAAGCTGACCGGATGCGCATTCTCGCGGGAAAGCCGCCCAGCCAGTTCCCGGCTTTCAGCCTCGGCGATGTCGAGGAAGGAAACCTTCGCGCCCTGCCTTGCGAAACCCTCGACGAGGGCAGCACCGATGCCGGAACCGCCGCCGCTCACCAGCACCGTGCGGTCCTTGAATTCGGGGAATTGTGCAGACATAGCGCTCACCGTTTCTCCTCCCGGCATGCTGTGAATTCCATTATTTGGAACTTAATTTGACTATATGGAATTATCCGATTAGGCTGCCGTTCCTGTCAAGGGCGGGAAAGGCGATGATATCAAGCGGCGACAGCATGGCGCAGGCAGATGACGAAAGCATGTTGCGCGACACCGGCACGCCGCGTGACACCGGCACGCTCGGCAAGCTGATGGTGCTGCTCGATCTCGTCACCCATGCCGATGCTCCCTTGCGCTTCACCGATATCCTCGCGCTTGCCAACCAGCCGCGCGGCACACTGCACCGCCAGCTCGGTCATCTCTTGGAGGAGGGACTTCTCGAGCTCGATGCCGAGGGGCGTTATGCGCCCGGCCTGCGGTTGCTCGACTTTGCCTCACGAAGCTGGGCGCGCAACGAATTCCGCCTGATTGCCGCGCCGCATCTCGCCGCCCTCCATCGGAGGACCGGTGAGACCGTCCATCTCGGCGTGCTGCGCGGCTCCTCCATCATCTACCTCGACAAGGTCGAAGGGCACCAGCCGGTGCGCATGTATTCACAGATCGGCAATGCTTCGCCCTGCTATTGCACCGGTGTCGGCAAAGCTGCCCTTTCAATTCTGCCATCAGACAAACTCCGCGAATTGCTTCCGAGCCTGCGCTTCACCCGCTTCACTCCGGCGACGCATGTGAACGCTGAAACCCTGCTGGTAGAGATCGGCGAAATCGCCTCAGCCGGTCATGCTTTCGACCGGGAGGAGCATGAGGCGGGTATCTGCTGTGTCGCCGCTCCCATCTGGTCGGACGACGGCTCCTTCATCGGTGGGGTTTCTGTCACCGGTCCAGCTTACCGCCTGTCGATGGAACTTCTTCACGAATGGGCCGTTCCGGTTCAGGTGACAGCACGGAAAATCATAGACGAAATGCGCATCCGCCTCGGGCCGAGGCGTTGAAACCGATTTGACCCCGGGCAATTGCTGGACGTCGTATACATAGCATGCTTATGATGAGTGCGTTATTGAGATTTGACGGCGAATCACGCCAACTGGGGTCGTCCGCGAAATCATCGACAAATCACCGGCCGACCGCGCTGCGCGCCGAGGCTGATCCTATTGATCTGACGGGCGTTGTGTAACCCACCCTGTACCTGACCTCCCAAACAGGCTGCCAGCGGTTTACCCAAAGCCCGGTTCGAAGGCGAAAAAATCTGATGGCAAGCTTACCGCAAACTTCGGTGGAAGACGCCTATGTCCAGGAGGTCGCCAGTCTAAAGACGCAGTTCGACATCTTCCGCTTCATGAAGCGGGTGACGGAGGCCTATCGGGGCCGGGCCTTCATGGTTCTGAACCTGCCCCCGATCACCTCCTTCGACCTCCAGGGCAATACGATCATCACGAGCTGGCCGGCCGAACTGCTGTCCATCTATGATCAGGAGGGACTGATGATGAACAGTCCGGTCCTGCGACGGCTGCGCACCTCGACCTTACCTTTCTTCCACGACACGGCACGGGCCAACTGGCCGCGCGACGACGGTAAGTCGGGCCTCGTGGCAACCCTTTTCGAACGCTTCAAGATGATGCGCTGCGCCTATTTTCCGACCCACGAACCGTCTGGCGCGCGCGGCGCGGTCTCCTTCGCCGGCGATCGCGAACCTTATACGCCTGCCGAGATGCGCGAACTCAGCTACATCGCCATCCACGTCTTCGACCGGCTCGCCGAGATCCGCAATCTCGATACGCGCATGACCGATACACTGACCGACCGCGAGATCGATTGCCTCAACTGGACCGCAGCAGGAAAGACGAGCGCCGAGATAGCCGAAATCCTCGAACTCTCGGAACACACGGTCAATCACTATCTGAACCGCGCTACCAAGAAGCTTGATACGGTCAACCGCACGCAGGCGGTCGCCAAGGCGCTGCGCATCGGCCTTATCAAGTAGCTCCATTAGTGGCTCCGGATTAGTAGGCATGCCGGCCTAAAATAACGTCAGTAGCTGCCATCGTGCTCAATATGTGAGCGCCATTCCCTTTGCAGGCGGTCCCGGACTGACAATTATCATCTTTATCACCGGATTCCGCAGTTGGCATGCTTCGTGCATCATTACCTGCAGAGGTCCAGAGGGGACTTTAACAGCGCCAGTTCAATGGTGCGACCGACACGCCGCCGTCTGATGTCGTTGCCGCTTTTCTCCCGGCTCTACGATGTTGGCGGCGGTTGTTGCGTTTAGGCAACCGCCTTTAGCCGCTGTTCCGAAACCGGACGATTTCTTTCGATTTTTTCTGGCGTTTTTTTCCGCTTGCTCTACTTCGCCCCGAATTGCGCCGGTTCTCGGGGAGCCGTTGCGGCCATCAGGGCGAAAGCCCGGCGGACTTGGTGGCCGCAACGGAGAGAGAACCCGTTGCCTTTCCTTAAATATGAGATGTGCCTGCCACTCGATTTTGTTTGGCGAAGCTGCCGGCCTCCACTATTTACTGACAAGGAAAAGCAGTGAGGGTGGTATGACCGAGGTCACCAAGGAACAGGTTCTGGAAACGCTGAAGACCGTGCGCGGGCCGGATCTGGAGCACAATATTGTCGAACTCGGCATGATCTCCGACGTCTTCATTTCCGACGGCAAGGTCTATTTCTCCATCACCGTGCCGGCCGAACGCGCCAAGGAGCTGGAGCCGCTGCGGCTCGCCGCCGAGCGTGTCATCAAGGAAATGCCGGGTGTGAAAGGTGCGCTTGTGGCGCTGACGGCAGACAAGAAGGCCGCCGCAAATGCACCTGCAGCGCGCCCCGCACCGCAGGCTGACCATAGCCATCACGGCCACTCCCATGCCCCCCAGCAACAGCCGCCGCGCACGGCCAAGATCGGCGTTCCCGGCATCGGCTCCATTATCGCCGTCGCATCGGGCAAGGGCGGCGTCGGCAAGTCGACAACTGCGGTCAATCTGGCACTCGGCCTCCTTGCGAATGGTTTGCGCGTCGGCATCCTCGATGCCGATATCTACGGCCCTTCCATGCCGCGCCTCCTGAAGATATCCGGCCGCCCGACGCAGATCGATGGCCGCATCATCAATCCGATGGAAAATTACGGCCTCAAGGTCATGTCCATGGGCTTCCTCGTCGATGAGGAAACCGCGATGATCTGGCGCGGGCCGATGGTTCAGTCGGCGCTGCTGCAGATGCTGCGAGAAGTCGCCTGGGGTGAGCTTGACGTTCTCGTCGTCGACATGCCGCCCGGCACCGGCGATGCCCAGCTCACCATGGCCCAGCAGGTGCCGCTCGCCGGCGCCGTGATTGTCTCCACGCCGCAGGATCTGGCGCTGATCGATGCCCGCAAGGGCCTCAACATGTTCCGCAAGGTCGAAGTGCCGGTTCTAGGCATCGTCGAGAACATGAGCTATTTCGTCGCACCAGATACCGGCACGCGCTACGATATCTTCGGCCACGGCGGTGCACGCAAGGAAGCCGAGCGCATCGGCGTGCCCTTCCTCGGCGAAGTGCCGCTGACGATGAACATCCGTGAGACTTCGGATGCCGGAACGCCGCTCGTTGCCTCCGATCCGAACGGCATCGTGGCCGGAATCTACCGTGCTATCGCCGCCAAGGTCTGGGAACAGGTCGGCGAAAAACCGCTGCGCGCCGCACCTGCGATCATCTTCGAATAGTGCGAATCACAAGCCGGTCACCTCAAATTGTGGGCGAAATGAGATGAATAGGCGCCGTTCACGTAAGATGTCTTGATTATTTTCAGGCTTTGCTTCATATGCCGCCGGCGTCATGATGGCGCGTCTGCGAATGCTCTATGGTGGCCGCCTGTCGATGAAGGTTCCGGCCTCTCTGCATGTTCAGAGTTGACTTGTCGATCGAAGGATTGGTGACTGCGATGCGGTGGAGCAACCCGGCCGGAAAGGCCGGATATGGCCGGAGTTGTATGAACTTTCTTTATCCGCTTCCGTTACGGTCGATGACGAGCGCCCCGGGCGTATCCCTGCTCGCGCCTATATGGCGCCGGAGATGCGGACTGTGATTACCGCATACTGTTCCAACTGCAAGTCKGTCGAGCTTCGTGATCTGGCGAACCCTCCGGAGTTTCCGGCGGATGTGGTATGGATCGACATGATCGAGCCGACTCGCGAGGAGGAACTCCATGTCGAAAAGATCCTTGGCATCGAAGTGCCGACCAGGGACGATCTCAGGGCAATCGAGCCGTCGGCACGCCTCTACGTCGAAAATAATGCCGTCTACATGACCGCTTCGCTGATATGGAAAGCGGAAACGGAAGCCCCGACCCTGACGGATGTGGCCTTCATTCTCGCGGGCGGCAAGCTGGTAACCATCCGTTACGCCCATCCGAAATCCTTCGCGCTCTTCATCGCCGCCCTGCATCGCATACCCGAGCAATGGCGCAGCGGCGCGGCCCTTCTTGCCAAGCTGCTGGAAACGATTGTCGACCGTACGGCAGAAGTGCTGGAAGTCTCGATTTCCCGGCTGGATATCCTGTCGGTCCACGTCTTCGGCGACCGTGCCAAGAAGGTGCGCAAGCCCTCGAACTACCTCGAAGAGAAACTGAAGGACATTGCCGGCCATCACCGGATGATCAGCAAGCTGCGCGACAGTCTCGGTTCGCTCTCGCGCCTTCTCACCTTCTTCTACACGATCCCTGCCGTGCAGCACGACCAGGAGACCAAGGAACTCTGCCGCACCGTTTCGCGCGATATCCAGTCCCTTTCGGAACATGCTTCCTTCGTCGCCGGCAACATCACCTTCCTGCTCGACGCCTCGCTCGGCCTCATCAACATTGAGCAGAACGCCATCATCAAGATTTTTTCGATCGCTTCTGTCGTGTTCTTGCCGCCGACGCTGGTCGCCTCCATCTACGGCATGAATTTCGAGTTCATGCCGGAGTTGCACCTGACCGCGGGTTATCCTTACTCGCTGGGCCTTATGGTGATCTCCGCCGTCATTCCCTTCTTCTTTTTCCGCTGGAAAGGCTGGCTCTGAGGAGCCTGTAATTGCTTCATGTCTGAAGAAAGCCATTCTCAAGAACGCAACCTCACGCCGCGCAAGCTCTTTTATCTCGCGCTAGGCTCCGTAGGTGTCGTTTACGGGGATATCGGCACGAGCCCGCTTTACGCGTTCCGCGAAGCGCTGAAGCCGGTTGCTCATGATGGTCTTACCCGTTTCGAGGTGATCAGCCTCATTTCCCTGATGATCTGGGCGCTGACCATCATCGTCACCATCAAATACGTGCTCTTCCTGTTGCGCGCCGACAACGACGGCGAAGGCGGCACGCTGTCGCTGCTCGCCCTGCTGATGAAAACCGCCAATGGCCACACCGCGCTCTTGATGCTGCTCGGCCTCATGGGCGCGGCGMTCTTTCTTGGCGACGCCATGATCACCCCGGCGCTCTCGGTTCTGTCAGCGGTCGAAGGTATCAAGCTCGTCACGCCGCAGCTGTCGGAATATATCGTGCCCATATCGGTAGCAATTCTGGCACTGCTCTTCGTCGTGCAGTCGCATGGCACGGGGGCGGTCGCGCGATTCTTCGGCCCCATCACGGCGCTTTGGTTCCTCGTCATGGCCGCCGCCGGTATCGCTCATATCTCCGATGACTACGGCATCCTCGCCGCCTTCAACCCCTATTATGCAATCAGCTTCCTGCTACACGAGGGTTTCTATGGCGTCGTCGTTCTCGGTGCCGTCTTCCTGACCGTCACCGGCGCGGAAGCCCTCTATGCAGATCTCGGCCACTTCGGCCGCCGCCCGATCCAGTGGGCATGGTTCGCGCTGGTCTTCCCGTCGCTGACGCTGAACTATTTGGGGCAGGGCGCGCTTGTTCTGGGCAATCCGATGACGATGTCCGATCCCTTCTACCTCATGTATCCGAAGTGGGCGCTACTGCCGGTGGTCATCCTCGCGACCTGCGCGACGATCATCGCCAGCCAAGCCGTCATCACCGGCGCCTTCTCGCTCGTACGTCAGGGAATCAACCTCGGCTTCCTGCCGCGCATGGAAATTCTCTTCACGTCTGAGACCAATACCGGGCAGATCTTCGTGCCTTCGGTCAACGCGGTGCTGTTCTTCGGCGTCATCTTCCTCGTGCTCGGCTTCAAGACCTCGGATTCTCTGGCGACCGCCTACGGCATCTCGGTCACCGGCGCGATGGTCGTCACTTCAATCATGGCCTTCGAATTCGTCCGCGTCCGTTGGAACTGGTCGCTTCCGGTTGCCATCATCGCGCTGCTGCCGCTGGTCATTCTCGAGCTGATCTTCTTGGGCGCCAACCTCCTGAAGATCCATGATGGCGGCTACATCCCGATCATGATTGCGACCGCTTTCACCGTCATCATGTGGACCTGGCGTCGCGGCACGGCGATCCTGACGGAAAAGACCCGTCATACGGATATTCCGCTTGCCTCCTTCGTCAGCTCCATCGAGCGCAAGAGCGAGCATTCGCCGGCCCATGTTCCGGGCACCGCGATCTTCCTGACCAGCGATCCGGATTCCGCACCCGCCGCATTGCTGCACAATCTCAAGCACAATCACGTGCTCCATGACCGCAACGTCATCCTGACGATCCGCACGGTCAACAAACCGCGTGTCTCGCCGCAGGAGCGCTACAAGGTCGAGCAGATCTCCGAGCGTTTCTCGCGTGTAGAACTGCTCTTCGGCTTCATGGAATCGCAGAATGTCTCGCAGGCGCTGGCGGCATTGCGCAAGACGGGCCTGAAGTTCGACATTATGACGACGTCCTTCTATCTCGGCCGCCGCAAGCTGGTGCCCGATGCCAAGTCCGGCATGCCATACTGGCAGGACCGCCTTTACATCGCGCTCGCCAACGCTGCCGCCAACCCCTCCGACTACTTCCGCCTGCCGGCCAACCGCGTGGTGGAATTGGGTTCGCACGTCATTATTTGATGGGACGGAAGGAGAGGGCGCCATCTTGCCCTCTCCGATTTCTGTGACCGGCATGGGAAGCACCCGGGTGAGGTGGTCCATCTCACGAAAATATCAGCCGCATTAGAACATGCGAAAATCCTCATGGGCATATTCCGGCATGGCTCGTTAACCAGCTATCAAGGTTAATGCGAGATTTTCTTGGGACTGTTCCTGCGTCCCATGCCTGGAGTCCGCGTTGCGTCGAAATGGCCGCTCCCGCAGCAAGCTGCGTCTCTTGCCCCAGAACTGGGTCTCTCCAGCGATTTTCGGCATGGCCGGATGGCTGATCTTCCCGAGCGTTGCTTCTCACGCCGATCTTGCCACTATGCTCGCCGGTCTCGACAATGACGGCGAAAGCTGGCGCATGGTTCTGACCAATTCGCCGGCTGGCTCAATCCACCAGGCTGAACTTGCCTTTGCTGATCCCGCTGCTACCGGCTCGATCGCAGCCGGTGCCGGCATGGTGCTGCCCGACGGCCGCAAGGTTGCCTTCGTTGCTGGTGAGAAGGGCAATGAGGAGACCCCGGACGAGGATCGAGTCAATCGCAATGCCAAGAAGGGGCGTGTCGTCGCCGTGGAAAAGATGCAGCCGCCGAAGGATTTCTCGGCTGGCTCTATCCTTCAGCGCACCAAGCTTCTCTTCCGCCCGGACTTCGATCTCAAGGACAAATCCGCTTTCGTGAAGCCCAAGATCATGGGCAAGGAAATCGAAATCGCCACGGCCTTCTATAAGAAGGAGCCGGTTCCGCAGCAGGACAATGCCATGCCGGCCATGCTGGCAAGCCTCGTGACCAGCAACAAGGCGGATGTGCTGGCGACGGCCTATGCGCCTGCAGCGCCGGATTATTCCCGCCAGTCGCCCTTCGATTCGATCCTGACCGACACGGATGAAGGCCGTTTCGTGCCGCAGATCGGCCCGAAGGACCATGCCTGGGCCGCGAGCGTCCTGCCGCCCGGTGTCTTTTCTGCCGGCGAGCAGCAATGCCTGGCTTCAGGCATCTATTTCGAGGCGCGCGGTGAATCCGTGAAAGGGCAGGCGGCTGTCGCGCAGGTCATCCTCAACCGCGTCCGTAACCCGGCCTATCCCAAGACCATCTGCGGCGTCGTCTATCAGAACGAAGATTGGCGCAACCGCTGCCAGTTTTCCTTCGCCTGCGACAGCATCAAGGACCGTGTGAATTCGCAGTATCACTGGCGCGTCGCCCGCGATGTGGCGATGGCCGTAACCRCCGGCAGGATCTGGCTGCCGCAGGTCGGTTCGGCCACGCATTATCATGCTGTCTACGTCCGGCCGAATTGGGCCGGAAGCATGGAAAAAGTCGGCCGCATCGGCATGCATGTCTTCTATCGCACCTATGGCGGTGGCTGGAGTTGAGGCAAAACGGCCGCTGATTGCCGATTTTTTGCCGTCCGGCGCCGTTCGAAGACGGATTCTTTCGGTGAAATCGGCTCAGAGTGACAAAATTCCGTTTAAGGCTTTGATTTCTTTTGGTTATTTTATGGCTGGACACAAGCTCTCTACGCCTTGACTATGCTAATCCCTAAAACTATGTTGCGCGCGACTTCAGAACGGGCCGGAAGGTTCTTTAACCTTTGCGTCCGTGGTCCGGAAAACCGGGGTAGCGGGATTGCGGGCGACGGGAGCGGAGGAGAGCACGATGGCGGATGACCGCGAAGAAAGTCTTGAGCAGCGCCGTCGGCAGCTGGGAGCGGAACTCGCCTCCAAGCGTGTCGATGACAGGAAAGAAGAGGCAAGAGAGGCGAGCGCCGAGCAGAGCCGTAAAGGTTATGCCCAGGCGATGAAACTCTCCAGCGAATTCATTTCCGCCATCGTTGTCGGTGCTGTGCTCGGCTATCTCTTCGACCATTTTGTTGGCACGACGCCTTGGGGGTTGATTGTTCTTCTGCTTCTTGGATTCTGTGCCGGCGTTTTGAATGTTTTGCGCGCTGCGGGGAAGGTTGCCCAACCCCTTGATCGCCAAAACGCTGATAAATAGGGCCGTCTGGCCCAGTGCAATTTCCGCCTCTCGGGCGGGCCAAAGAGAGAGAGCAACCGGTGTCAAACGATCCGACTCATCAGTTCCAGATCTTCAAGATTGTGCCGATCGAGATCGGCGGGATTGATTTCTCGTTCACCAACGCATCTCTCTTCATGGTGGCTTCGGCTGCCGTCGCTGCTGGCTTCCTTTATTTCTCGACCACGAATCGCGCCATTGTTCCGGGCCGTTCGCAGTCGCTCGCCGAAATGTCCTATGAGTTCATCGCCGGCATGCTGAAGGAAGGCGCAGGCACCAAGGGAATGAAGTTCTTCCCGCTGGTCTTCTCGCTCTTCATGTTCGTGTTGACGGCAAACCTGCTCGGCATGTTCCCGTATTTCTTCACGATTACCAGCCAGATCATCGTCACCTTTGCGCTGGCGATCCTCGTCATCGGCACGGTTCTCGTCTACGGCTTCTATAAGCACGGCTTCCACTTCTTCAATGTTTTCGTGCCCTCGGGCGTGCCGGGCATTTTGTTGCCGCTGGTCGTCTCGATCGAAATCATTTCCTTCCTGTCCCGCCCGATTTCGCTCTCTGTTCGTCTTTTCGCAAACATGCTCGCTGGTCACATCACATTGAAGGTGTTCGCAGGCTTTGTCGCCTCGCTTGGAGCCCTCGGTGCAGTCGGTGTCGGTGGAGCCGTACTTCCTCTCATCATGACCGTCGCCCTGACCGGTCTCGAGTTCCTCGTCGCCTTCCTTCAGGCTTACGTCTTTGCGGTGCTGACTTGCATGTACCTCAATGACGCGATCCATCCGGGCGGGCACTAAGGATAACGACATCGACGTCAAAGGGCGTCAGTCATTCGCCGCAACAACCATTTAAAGGAGTTCAACATGGACGCGGAAGCAGCAAAGTTCATCGGTGCAGGTCTGGCTTGCTTTGGTATGGCCGGTACGGCTCTTGGCCTCGGCAACATCTTCGGCAGCTACCTCTCCGGCGCTCTGCGCAATCCGTCTGCCGCTGACAGCCAGTTCGGCCGTCTGGTATTCGGCTTCGCCGTTACGGAAGCTCTGGGCATCTTCTCGCTGCTCGTCGCTCTTCTCCTCCTCTTCGCCGTTTAATATCGGTGGATTGATGGATCACGGCCTGCGAACAGCGAGCCGTGATCCTTTGCATTTGCAGTACACCTGGAGGTGAGCATGTACTTTGTGACCCCGGCCTACGCTGAAGAGGCACCGGCGGGAACCGCGACGGATGCGCATGCCGCTCCGGCTGCCGGCGAGGTCCATACCGAGACTGGCGTCGCCGAAGGCGGCCACGCACGCGGACCTTTCCCGCCTTTCGATACGTCGACCTATGCATCACAGCTTCTCTGGCTGGTGATCACGTTCGTCATTTTCTACCTGCTCATGCAAAAGGTCATCGCACCGCGCATCGGTGCCATCCTCGAGCAGCGTCACAACCGCATCTCGCAGGATGTCGAAGAAGCCGGCCGCCTGAAGGCGGAAGCTGATGCCGCAGTCGCAACCTATGAAGGCGAACTCGCCGCTGCCCGTTCCAAGGCAAACTCGATCGGCACTGCCGCTCGCGATGCTGCCAAGGTAAAGGCTGAGGGCGATCGTCGCGCGGTCGAAGCAAGCCTGACCGAAAAGCTGAAGGCCGCCGAAGCCCGTATCGCCGACGTGAAGACAAAGGCCTTTGCCGATGTCGGTGCCATCGCCGAAGAAACCGCAGCAGCTGTTGTCGAGCAGCTCATCGGCGGCTCGGTTGCCCAGTCTGATGTCACTGCTGCCGTTGCAGCAGTCAAGAAGGAGGCTTGATCGATGGAATTTGCTTTTGATGCAACTTTCTTCGCCTTCGTTGGCCTCGTTCTCTTCCTGGCGCTGATTGTTTACCTGAAGGTTCCGGGCTTGATGGCGAAGTCGCTTGACGATCGCGCCGACCAGATCCGCAACGAGCTGGCTGAAGCCAAGCGTCTGCGCGAGGAAGCCCAGCACCTGCTCGCCGAATACCAGCGCAAGCGCAAGGAAGCCGAAGCTGAAGCCGCGCACATCGTGGCAGCTGCCGAGCGCGAAGCCGAAATGCTGACCGCTGAAGCGAAGAAGAAAACGGAAGAATTCGTCGCCAATCGCACGGCTCTTTCCGAGCAGAAGATCAAGCAGGCCGAAGCCGACGCAATGAAGGCTGTTCGCTCTGCTGCAGTCGATCTCGCCATCGCAGCCGCTGAATCCGTTATCGGCAAACAGGCTGATGGCAAGGTTCAGTCCGAGCTTTTCGGTCAGGCCGTCGGCGAAGTGAAAACTCGTCTGAACTGAGCTACAGCTCTGATAGGATTGGAAAGCCCCGCTTCGGTGGGGCTTTTTGTTTTTGGCAGATGCTGCGTGATTGGCGTGATGTGTGAGCTTATAATGGCTGCGCCGCGCCGCAAAGAGAGCCGCTCCGTAGGAACCTACCTCAGAAACGCTCTATATGATGCAAATGGTGTCCCGCCCCCTGTGGTTCGCAAAGACGAGGCGGATATCGCACTGGAGTTTACTCCTCCAGCATTCCCCCATTCACGTCTCCCACGACGCCGTCCTTGCGGAGTGGCCGGAAGCTCAGTCGGTGTAGGGTGCACGGCCCGTGCTTCTCGATGCCGGAACGATGCTGCGCCGTGCCATATCCGACATGAGCGGCAAAACCATATTCGGGAAACACCAGATGCGCCCGCGCCATCATTCGGTCGCGCGTAACCTTTGCCACGATGGAGGCGGCCGCGATCGAAACGGATCGCGCGTCACCCTTCACCACGGCCTGCCCAGGGCAGTCGAGCCCTGTCGGCACATCCAGCCCATCCGTCAGCACATAACCTGCCTGTATGGCAAGGCCGCAGATCGCGCGGCGCATGGCGTCAAGGCTTGCCTTGCGGATATCGGTTTCGTCGATGCGTGTGGAGCTGGAGGAGGCGATGGAGACTGTTGCGGTCGCAAGAATTTGGACGAACAACTCCTCGCGCCGCTGCGCCGAAAGCTGCTTGGAATCGTTAAGCCCCTCGGGGATACGCTTGGGATCGAGGATCACGGCTGCAGCAACGACAGGTCCGGCAAGCGGTCCGCGTCCGGCCTCATCTGCGCCCGCGACAGGCCAGTGGCCAGCCTTGCGGGCTTTCAACTCAAGCCGGAAATCCGGCACGAGGGGGACCTCTTCAAAGAGCAGAGGAGAATCGGGTGACGTGCGACGTTTCATGCGGTTGAACCTCGCACGCCAACCCGATTTCCTGCAAGCCCCCGGATCAGGGCGGCGACGGCCGGGGGCGGTCCGGCGGATGGTGCGGTCAGGGCCATCCGCGGGAATTGCGCAAGGCAGAAGACGCAGGGCAGGTCTTCCTTCACGCCTTACGCAAGCTCATAAGCAATTCCAGCAAAAGTGCGCAGCGGTTTCGCGTCCGGAATTGCGTGAAAACAATCAGTCAGAGCAGCGAAAGCTGCACGCCGCTGCCATTGGGCGGCACAAACAAGTCGTCGCGCAGAGCAAGGCTTCGACGGGTCAGCCCAAGCCGCTTTGCCGCCATCTCGAAACGGCGGGCGATCTGCCAGGCATAGGGTCCCGCACCCTTCATGCGCTTGCCGAACTCTGCGTCATAATCCTTGCCGCCGCGCATCGAGCGCACCAGTGACATGACATGGCGATAACGATCAGGGTAATTCTGCAGCAGCCAGTCACGGAACAGCGGGCTCACCTCGAGCGGCAGCCGCAGCAGCACATAGCTCGCTTCTTCAGCACCCGCCGCCTTGGCGGCATCGAGGATGCGTTCCAGCTCGTGGTCGTTGAGCGCGGGGATGACCGGCGCGGCCATCACTGACGTGCGCACGCCAGCTTCGGAAAGCATACGGATCGCCTCCAGCCTGCGCGTCGGTGTCGATGCCCGCGGCTCCATAAGGCGCGCAAGCTTGCGGTCGAGCGTCGTCACCGAAATGCCGACACGAACGAGGTTCTTTGCCGCCATCTCCGTGAGGATATCGAGGTCGCGCAGGATCATCGCCGACTTGGTGACGATCGCCACGGGATGATTGGCCTTGTTCAGCACTTCGAGGAGCTGCCGCATGACGCGCCATTCCTTCTCTATCGGCTGATACGGGTCGGTATTGGTGCCGATCGCGATGACGCGGACCTTATAGCCCGGCTTGGCGAGTTCGCGCTCCAGAAGCTTCGGCGCATCCGGCTTGGCGAAGAGCTTGCTTTCGAAATCCAGCCCTGCCGAAAGACCCATATAAGCATGCGTCGGTCGGGCAAAGCAGTAGATACAGCCATGCTCGCAGCCCCGGTAGGGGTTGATCGATCGGTCAAAGGAAAGATCGGGAGACTCATTGCGGGTGATAGCGGTGCGTGGCTTTTCGATCTGCACTTCGGTCCTGAAGGGCGGCAGTTCTTCCAGGCTCTGCCAGCCGTCGTCGAAGGTCTCGCGCTGCATGGGCTCGAAGCGGCCGCTGGGGTTCAATCCCGCGCCACGACCGCGCCGTCGGTCAACCTCGATGCGCAGCCCGGAGGTCGCGATCATCGCGTCGGCAATATCTGCCGTATTGGCAGGCGCAAATGCGTCCTGCCCTGCAAGGGACTCTGGTCTCATCGGATTCTCCAGCGGCGGAAAACGCTCGATCCCGCTCGTTTTGATGATTAAATTCCTATCCGCAAAACGTGAACAATACAAGAACAAAATGGGGAAAGTCGCGCTGGCAAAATTTTGTGCGGCGCTCTATAAACAGGCAATGTTGACCGTCGTTCTTGAATGCCAGGATCAGGAACCTGAGCTGGCCCAGACTCTATCGGCATTGGTGGCAGGCGCCGTGGAAGGCCTCGTCAGCGATGTGGTCGTGCTCGATCACGGCTCGCGCGACGGCACCTCGCGGGTGGCGGATGCAGCCGGCTGCCGTTTCCATTCGCAGTGGGATATCAAGGATATCATCCGTTCAGCCCGCGGCGAATGGCTGCTCTTCGTCGAGCCGGGTGCGAGGCCGCAAGCGGGGTGGATCGATGAGGTCTCGGAATATGTGGCGTTGAACAAGGTCCCCGCACGCTTTACCGCCTCGCGCGGCTATCGCCGCCCCTTCTTCCAGCGAGTCGGTCGTGTTAGGCCGCCACTGGAACTCGGCCTGCTCATTCCGAAGAAACTTGCCATTTCAGCCGCAACGAGCGGCATGCGCCTTACCGAATTCGTCAAGGCACAGAAGCCGCACCGGCTCTCCAGCGAATTGATTCCCTCGTGGGTCGCCCGCGCTGCGCGGTAGCTGCTGTATTCCTCGACATTGCGAAAAGATGGCGCCCAATAGGGTTTCGCGCTATAATTTGGCTATGGCGCCGCCGAAGCGCCTCGCTTCGTAACGGATGGCCATGGATGCCGGTGAACGGCGGAACAGGTCAGCGAAAATCTCCTCTTCTGCCGGGTTCCCGGCGAAAGGAGGTGCGTCATGCTACGCGATATGGTCCACGGCCTGCTGGCGGTCATGTTGACGATGTTGGTGATCGCGCACCCGCATCCGGCAGCATCGCAGATGATGCGCAGTTGCGCAGGCCGATCCGAGATCGTCAATTTCCTGAACAGCAATTTTGCTGAAAAGCTCACGGCCGTCGGATTGATCGACCAGAACGCCGTTCTTGAGGTATATGCCGCCGAAAGCGGCACCTGGACGCTCGTCGTCACGGATGTTCACGGCATAAGCTGCGTGYTGCTGTCTGGTGACAGCTGGGAAACGATGCCCACCCTGCCGGGCCTTGCGACATAGGGAATGCCGCACTTGTAGCCGGTCTATTTCGTCGCGCCGCGCTTCAGGTGCTCGCCCAGACGCGGCATGATCTCCACGAAATTGCAGGGCATCTGCCGGTAGTCGAGCTGCGCCTTCAAGATGCCGTCCCACGCGTCCTTGCAGGCACCCGGCGAGCCCGGCAGCACGAAGATGAAGGTGGCATTGGCGACACCTGCCGTGGCGCGCGACTGGATCGTCGAAGTGCCGATCTTGTCGTAGGAAATACGATGGAACACGGCCGAAAACCCGTCCATCCGCTTTTCGAAGAGCGGTTCCAGCGCGTCGGGCGTCACGTCGCGACCGGTGAAGCCGGTCCCGCCCGTGGTGATGACGACGTCGATCTCCTTGGCTTCAGTCCAGGCGCGTACGCGTGCGGTGATCCTCTCGCGGTCGTCAGGCACGATATCGCGGTCGACCAATTGATGCCCGGCTTCCGCAATCCGTGCCACCAGCGTATCGCCGGATTTGTCGTCAGCCAGCGTGCGCGTATCCGAAACGGTCAGAACCGCAATGCCGAGGGGTACAAAAGCTCGTTTTTCGTCCAGGCCTGCCATCATGCACCTCCTGCGAAAGTCTCCGTCGACTGGAAATACCAGTCCGGGCGGGCCGCGTGAAGATGCTCAGCGGCGCGCAGCGCAGCAACGGGTGTCTCGAAGATGCCGAAGCAGGTCGCGCCAGAGCCGGACATGCGGGTGAAAAGCGCGCCTTCTGCCGCGAGCATGTCTGAAATCTCCGCGATTTCGGGAACCATTTCCCGTGCTGGCAGCTCAAGATCATTGCGTGTCGCCCGTATGGCTTCCATCCAGTGCGGCGTCTTCATCAGGACCAGCGGAGGATTATTCTTGCTGACAAGCCGCCGGAAGATCTCGGGTGTGGAAACGCCTTTCAGCGGATTGGCGAGCACCATGGCGAAGGAGGGCAGGGCATCGGCCGTCTCTATCTTTTCGCCGATACCGCGTGCGATCAGCGGCGTGCTTTTCAGGCACATCGGCACGTCGGCCCCAAGTTTCAGCGCCAGGGTGGCGATGATTTCGGCCGGTAGCGCCACATCCCACAAGCGCATCAGCCCGCGCAGCGTCGCTGCCGCATCGGCTGAACCGCCACCGATGCCGGAGGCGACTGGCAGGTTCTTCTCCAGATGGATGCGCACGGGCGGAGCACCGCCTGCCGCCTCCCGCAGCAGGTCGCGCGCCTTCAGCACGAGATTGGTGCCGGGATCATCGGCCAGCGCATCGGCGAACTGGCCGGAAAGCGTAAAATCGTCGGCGTCTGCGAGCGCAAAGTTCAGCCGGTCGCCATACCGCGCAAATGTCACCAGCATTTCGAGAAGATGATAGCCATCAGGCCTCTGGCCCGTCACATGCAGGGCCAGATTGATTTTTGCGCAGGCATCTTCGGTAACGGCGAAATCGCCTGTTACGGAAAGCAGTATGCCCGTTTCAGGCATGCGGCCTCAGGATTTCTTGTCGACCGGCGGCGGCGGCACCGGCTGAGGGTCCGGCTGCTTCTTGTCAGCAGCCTTGGAGTCGTCATCCTGGGCCGGCAGGCCGTTGGCGATCTTTTCCTTGATCTTCGGGATCTCGGCCTCCTCGGGTTCGGAGGCGAGAGCGCGGTTCCACTGGTAGACGGCTTCGAGCTTGCGGCCGACACGCCAGTAGGCGTCGCCGAGATGGTTGTTGATCGTCGCGTCGCCTGCCTTGATCTGGGCGGCACGCTCCAGCTCATCGACAGCATCGTCGAAGCGGTTGAGGCGGAAATAGGCCCAGCCGAGCGAGTCGATGATGTAACCGTCGTCAGGGCGCAGCTCGACGGCCTTCTTGATCATCTCAAGACCTTCGTCGAGGTTGCGGTTCATGTCGATCCAGGAATAGCCGAGATAGTTCAGAACCTGCGGCTGGTTGGGATTAAGGTCCAGCGCCTTGCGGAAGCTCGGCTCCGCCTGATCCCACTTCTTCAGCCGCTCATAGGCGATGCCGCGCTGGAAGAAGACGCTCCAGTCGGCGCGGCCCGGCAGCGGTCCAATCACCTCGACGGCCTTGTCATAATTGTCGGCCATCGCCTGATAGTCCTTGGCGTCGGACAGTACGCTGCCATAGGCAAGATAGCTTCTGATATCCTTCGGGTCGGAGACGATCAGCGCTTGCAGATGCTTGCGGGCGTCATCCACCTTGCCGCCCTGGGCCAGCGCCAGGCCGAGCTGCAGTTCGGAGATGCGGCGCATCGGAGAATTCGCCGGCACTTTCTGATAAAGCGCGATGGCGCGGTCCATCTGGCTCTGCTTTTCGGCAATGCCGCCGAGCAATACCAGCGTGTCGGCGCTGTTGGGATCAAGCGCGTTGGCGGTCTGCAGGTAGAGCGAGACGATGTCTTCGGCGCCGTCACGGTTCAGCGCACCGCCGACCGAGAAGAGCACGCCGGCAGCACCTTCTTCGGCGCTCTTGACCTGCTGTTCCTGCTTTTCGCCCTTCTCGATGCTGTCGCGCAAGGCATTCAACGGTGCGTAGTTTGGCAGCAGGTTATCGCCGACCGAGACGGCGTCGAGCGCCTTCTGCTTGTTGCCCTGCGAGGCTTCGAGGCGGGCGAGCGCCATGATGGCGCGCATGAAGGTATCAGGCGCAGTGGCGCCGCCTTCCTTGTCAAGCACGGCATCGTTCAGGTGCTGGCGGGCGGATTTGACGTCGCCATTGACGACTGCGATCGCGCCGGCATTGTAATTCTGGAAGATGCGGACCCAATCCGGCCCCTTCATCTTCTCGACCATGGCGAGCCCTTCCTTGCCGCGGCCTGCGCCGACGCGTGCCCAGGCCAGCAAAAGGTCGTTCATCATGCGGTCGAGATCGTTCGGCCCGTCATATTTCAGGATTGATTCCGCGGTCTTGAATTCGCCGCGGCGCATCGCATCCATGCCGCGCACGATCGTGGTGATGCGCTCGACGGTCGGGTCACCCTTCAGGTCGTTGGCATATTTCACGCCATCCTTGATGTCGCCGTTGAGCAGCAGCGAGATCATCAGGCGCTGACGGATTTCCGGATTGCCCGGCTCGATCTGCAAGGCTTTCTTGTAGAGCTCGATCGCGGTCGGATAGTCGTGATCCACATCGGCCGTGCGGGCAGCGAGGAACGCACCCGAGAAGGTGGAAACGCTGTCCGGATCGAAGGTCACGGTCTTGCCGGCATCATCCGCCTTGGCCGCGTCTTCGGCGTTCACGCCGCCGATTCCGCCGAGCGAAAGGACCGCCGCCAGGGCTGCGCTCGAAAGGAGACGGGTGACAAATCTCTGCCGCATTAGAAAACCTTTCTTCAGGGACGGCCAGCTGAACACGTCGACCGCAAAATCAGTTGCAAACACTGATTCATAACAGGATGGCTTTTTTGAAGCGGCCCTGCAAGAAATTCAGCCCTCGTTCAAGGACGTTTGATTAAAGCGCGCGCGCAAGAGGGCGCGGCGGTTTTGCGATAACGACATACGTCAAGCAAATCCCGGATATCGTGACACGCTTTAGTTCACGCGCTCGATGCAGAAGTCGATGACTTCCATCAGCGCCGATTTCCAGGCACTGTCCGGCAGCGGTGCGAGCGCATCCCGGGCGATCGTGCCGTAATGGACGGCACGCTGGATCGTGTCGTTGAGCGTACCGTATTTGGTGATCAGGCCGAGAGCCTTTTCCAGATTGGCATCGCTGCTGTTGCCGCCTTCGATCGCATCGCGCCAGAAAGCGCGCTCTTCCTGCGTGCCGCGGCGATAGGCGAGGATGACGGGCAGGGTGATCTTGCCCTCGCGGAAGTCGTCGCCGACATTCTTGCCGAGATCGGCCGCCTTGCCGCCGTAGTCCAGCGCATCGTCGACGAGCTGGAAGGCGAGGCCGAGGTTCATGCCGTAGGATTTCAGCGCATTGCGGCCGGACTTGTTGGTCTCGGCAACGATCGGTCCGACTTCGGCAGCGGCCGCAAAGAGGGCTGCCGTCTTGGCGCGGATGACGGAGAGGTAGTCGTCTTCAGTCGTTTCCATGTTCTTGGCAACGGACAGCTGCAGCACCTCGCCCTCGGCGATGACGCAGGCCGCGGAAGAAAGCACGTCGAGCGCTTCCAGCGAGCCGACTTCCACCATCATGCGGAAGGCCTGGCCGAGCAGGAAGTCGCCGACGAGAACGCTTGCCTGGTTGCCCCAGATCGTGCGGGCGGTCGATTTTCCGCGGCGCAGGTCGCTTTCGTCCACGACATCGTCGTGCAGCAGCGTTGCCGTGTGCATGAACTCGACTGATGTGGCGAGCTTGATGTGGTTCTCGCCCTTGTAGCCGAAGAGCGAGGCCGTAGCGAGCGTCAGCATTGGCCGAAGGCGCTTGCCGCCGGAGGAGATAAGATGGTTTGCCACCTCCGGGATCATCTGGACATCGGAGCCGGCCTTAGAAAGGATAAGCTGGTTCACCCGCTCCATATCCGTCTTGGTGAGGTCCACCAGCGGCTTTATGGAAGCCAGTTTGTTTTTGTTTTCTTCAAGCGGTATGACCACGCCCAACGACCCGGACTCCTGTTCATTCGTTGCCTTTGACAATAGAAAGGGGCGATGGAGGCGGCAAGGGGTGAATTGTCGCTGCAAGCAAATTCGGAAGGGAAAATGACGGCAAATGCATGAGCTTATCCGCGCAAACGATCCCGTTCTGCTCTCTTTTGCCGAGAGCCTCATGAAGGATGCGGGAATTGCGTGCTTCATCGCCGATCAGGGCATGAGCGTGCTGGAAGGCTCGCTCGGCATGCTGCCGCGCCGCCTTTTGGTCGACGAGAAGATGGCCGATCAAGCCCGCCGCATCCTGATCGACGCCGGTCTCGGCGACGAACTTCGCGAGCGGAAGTGAAAAGATGACGCAGGCGGCGACCGAAACCATAGATGCCTTCCATCGCGGCCTCTTCCATATCGTCCAGCCCAGGGGCAGGGGACATCGCGCCGGCATGGATGCGATGCTGCTGGCCGCCCTCGTTGCCGATGATCGCCCCGTAAAGGTGGCTGATCTCGGCGCCGGTGCAGGCGCGGCCGGTCTTGCAGTCGCCTCCCGTCTTCCGAAGGCCGAGGTTGTGCTTTTCGAGCGCTCGGCGGAGATGGCAAGCTACGCCCGCCGCAGCATCGAGCTGCCTGACAATGCCCATATGACCGGCCGCGTCTCAGTCGTCGAAGCCGACGTGACGCTGACCGCCAAGGCACGTAACGATGCCGGCCTGATCGACGAGAGCTTCGATCACGTTATGATGAACCCACCTTTCAACGATGCCGGCGACCGCAGGACTCCGGATGCGCTGAAGGCCGAGGCCCATGCCATGACCGATGGTTTGTTCGAAAGCTGGATCCGCACCGCCGGTGCCATCATGGTACCGGGCGGACAACTGTCGCTGATCGCCCGGCCGGAATCGATCGCCGAGATCATCGCCGCCTGCGGCAGGCGGTTCGGCGGCATCGAGATCACCGCCATTCATCCACGTGAAGGCGAGAATGCCGTCCGCATTCTCGTCACGGCGATCAAGGGCTCGCGGGCAAGGCTTTCGCTGCGCGCGCCCCTCATCATGCACGAAGAGGGGAGCCACAAGTTCTCCCCTCTCGTCGATGATTTCAACAATGGCCGCGTGGCCTATGCCAGGCTTTAAAGCAGTTCCACGAAAAGTGTGCTGCGGTTTTCCGTTCGGAATTGCGCGAGAACAAAAACAATTCCGGGAAACTAGCCGCCAGTTACGAAGTCCAAGAGCAGCTTGACGTTCAGGCCGGCGATCACGATAGCGACCACATAGGCAATGCCGCTGAGCCACTTCGGGGCAACTAGTTCGCCCATCTTCGCCTTGCTGGCTGTGAACATCACCAGCGGGAAGACGGCGAAGGAAAGCTGCAGGCTGAGCACCACCTGGGTGAGGATCAGCAGCTCAGCCGTACCCTGGTCGCCATACCAGATCGTCACGAAGGCGGCGGGGACGATGGCGATGGCGCGAGTGATCAACCGCCGTACCCACGGCTTCAGGCGAATCTTCAGGAAGCCTTCCATGACGATCTGACCGGCAAGCGTGGCGGTGACCGTGGAATTCAGGCCGCAGCAGAGTAGCGCAATACCGAAGAGCGTGGGCGCAATCGCAAGGCCGAGCAGCGGCGAAAGCAGCGAATGCGCTTCGCCCAGTTCCACCACATCCGTCTTGCCGTTGGCATTGAAGGCGGCTGCGGCAAGGATCAGGATGGAGGCGTTGATCAGGAGTGCGAAGCAGAGCGCCACGGTGGAGTCGATGGTCGCAAAGGTCAGCGCTTCCTTCTTCTCAGGCACGGTATGGCCGTAGGAGCGTGTCTGCACGATGCCGGAGTGAAGGTAGAGGTTGTGTGGCATCACGGTCGCGCCGAGAATACCGAGCGCCAGATAGAGCATTTCCGGATTTGTGACGACTTCGGGCGTAGGCAGGAAGCCTCTGATGACGGAGCCCCATTGCGGGTCGGCAAGGAAGATCTGGATCGCAAAGCAGACTGCGATGACGCCGAGCAGTGTGATGATGAAGGCCTCGATCCAGCGGAAGCCGAGCCTCTGCAGGAGAAGGATGACGAACACGTCGAGCGCTGTTATCAACACGCCGATTTCCAGCGGAATGCCGAAGAGCAAATTGAGGCCGATCGCCGTGCCGATCACCTCGGCAATATCGGTTGCGATGATGGCGATTTCAGCAAAAGCCCAAAGCGGCACGGCGACATAGCTCGGATACGCATCGCGGCAGGCCTGCGCCAGATCGCGGCCGGAGCCTATTGCAAGACGCGCGCAGAGCGATTGCAGCACGATGGCCATGATGTTCGAAAGCAGTGCGACGGTGAGAAGCGCATAACCGAACTTTGATCCGCCGGCGAGCGAGGTCGCCCAGTTGCCGGGGTCCATGTAGCCGACCGCTACCATGTAACCGGGGCCGAGGAAGGCGGCAGCGCGCCGCCATTTGGAGCTGTGCGGCCCCGTGCCAACCGTACGGTAGACGTCGGAGAGTGAAGCTTCCCCGCGCTCGCTCCGCCAGCCGCCCTTTGCATTCGGATTTATGATGTCCATGCCATTTTCACCTGTTTGCCATGCCGGCACTATGACTGATTAGAATGATAATGCAAGTCATTCGCAACAGGAAAGTGGAGAGGCGATGTTTTGGGAGCGTAGCCATTGCGTTTGTCGTTGCAGCGCATACATGCAATGCCCTTGTAATGTGCATGTGCATGCTGGCGCCGCCGATTATGTTAAGGAAGAGAAATGGCTGGATTTTTGAGAAAGCTGATGCCGAAGCGGTTTCGCAGGGATGGGATCGTCATCCCCGTCGTCAGGCTGCAAGGCGCGATCATCAGCGGCGGTGGTCAGTTCCGTCCGACCCTTAATCTCGCCAATGTCGCGCCGGTCCTGGAAAAGGCCTTTTCCATGAAGGACACGCCCGCCGTTGCCATCTCCATCAATTCACCGGGCGGTTCGCCCGTCCAGTCGCGGCTCATCTTCGGGCGCATCCGCGAGCTAGCGCGCGAAAAGCAGAAGAAGGTGCTGGTCTTCGTGGAGGACGTTGCGGCCTCTGGCGGCTATATGATTGCGCTGGCGGGCGATGAGATCATTGCCGACCCGACTTCCATCGTTGGCTCGATCGGCGTCGTCTCGGGCGGCTTCGGTTTTCCGGAACTTCTGAAGAAGATCGGTGTCGAGCGTCGTGTCTATACGGCAGGCGAAAACAAGGTGATCCTCGATCCCTTCCAGCCGGAGAAGGAAAAGGACATCGAATATCTGAAGAGCCTGCAGCTCGAAATCCACCAGGTCTTCATTTCCATGGTGCGCGAGCGCCGCGCTGGCAAGCTGACGGATGATGCGACGGTTTTCTCCGGTCTCTTCTGGAGCGGTACGCGCGGCCTGGAGCTCGGCCTCGTTGACGGGCTCGGCGACATGCGCCAGGAACTGAAGAAACGCTACGGCCAGAAAACGAAGCTGCAGCTCGTCACGGCCGCCCGCGGGCTGCTCGGCCGCCGCATTCCCGGTGTCTCGCCGGTCTCGCTTGAAGGCGCGGCGTCCGGTCTTGCATCGGGGCTTGTCGAAGCGGCGGAAGAGAGGGCATTGTGGAGCCGTTTCGGGCTTTGAGGGGGAGAAACGAGGGGACATGGCACAGCTTATCACGTTATTGATCCTCGTCTGCGCGGCGTGGTGGCTCTACCGTCGCTTCGTCTCCGATGCGCGCAAGCTTGCCGAAAAGTCCCGTCGCGCCGAAAAGGAGCGCCAGACCGGTGCGATCGGCACGCTGGTGAAGGATCCGACAACCGGTGAATACCGCCTGAAACGAGAAGAGGAGTAGGCCGAAAGCATGTTCTGTGCGCTGTCGGCGATGATCGATAGCGTCGACAGGCGTGATGCTTGCTGGCCTTGTCAGGACAAAATGCAAAAGTCTTGACCCCTGCGGTGCTCCGTGGCACCTGTCGCGCACATATTTCAAGCAATCGGTGCCGTTCCATGTCCGCGACTATTCCTGACCATATGAACCCGAAGCGCTCCTTCCAGGCGCTGATCCTGACCCTGCATAACTACTGGGCGGACAAGGGTTGTGCGGTTCTGCAGCCCTATGACATGGAAGTGGGTGCCGGCACCTTCCACCCGGCCACCACGCTGCGCGCGCTTGGGCCCAAGCCGTGGAAGGCCGCCTACGTCCAGCCGTCCCGCCGCCCCTCCGACGGCCGCTACGGCGAAAACCCGAACCGCCTTCAGCACTACTATCAGTATCAGGTCATCCTGAAGCCGAACCCGCCGAACCTGCAGGGACTCTATCTCGGTTCACTGTCAGCAATCGGCCTCGACCCGCTGCTGCACGATATCCGCTTCGTCGAGGACGATTGGGAAAGCCCGACGCTCGGCGCCTGGGGTCTCGGCTGGGAATGCTGGTGCGACGGTATGGAAGTCTCCCAGTTCACCTATTTCCAGCAGATTTGCGGTATCGAATGCTCGCCGGTTGCGGGTGAACTGACCTACGGTCTCGAGCGCCTTGCCATGTATGTGCAGGGCGTCGACAATGTCTACGACCTGAACTTCAACGGCCGTGAAGGCGACGAGAAGATCAGCTATGGAGATGTCTTCCTGCAGGCAGAGCAGGAATATTCCCGCCACAACTTCGAATTCGCCAATACCGAGATGCTGCATCGCCATTTCATCGATGCCGAGAAGGAATGCCAGGCGCTTCTCGCCGCCGGCGCGCCCGGTGGCGACGCCAACCAGCGCCTGCACAAATGCGTCTTCCCGGCTTACGACCAGTGCATCAAGGCCAGCCACGTCTTCAACCTGCTTGATGCCCGCGGTGTGATCTCCGTGACAGAGCGCCAGAGCTACATCCTGCGGGTGCGCACGCTCGCCAAGGCGTGCGGCGAAGCCTTCCTGCTGACGGATGCGGGTGGTTTTAACCTCCCCAAAGAAGCGGCCTAAAAGCAGTCCCGAAAAAAACTCTGGTTCTTGAACCATGCTTCTTTTGCGTTGCATGGACCGCTCTTACATTGTCTCGTTGTGCGGTAAAATTGAAGTATAGATTCGGGACGCCCTTTGAAGAGCAAGCCTGTTTGTTTTAGAATTTCATCTGCGAGTTGTCCGAGCGGACTGCTCCGAGTGCTCTCATCGTGGACTATTTTATGCGTGTTTTCCGCATTGCTGACGTCATGCGGCAATTTTGACGCAGAGTTCGTTGTCAAATCCGTAAAGACGACGGTCGAAGTGTCCGATGACGGCAGTGCTGAAGTGTCGGAAAACTTCGCCATCGCCGTCAAGAAGTCGACCAATTACGGTGGCGTCTACACTGATATACCGCAACGCTTCAAGGATGCGTCAGGTAACGTTCACCGGCGAGATTTCGAGCTTTTTTCTACCCAACACGACGGGCGTGAAGAACATCATTTTGTAGAACAGAATGTACCGGGCTACTCGATCTATATCGGCAGGAAGCATTGTAAGCGCTGCCCTACCAACATTCCAGTCGGCGTCAGCTATATCAAGATCATCTACAAATTAGGCCGTCTGGTGCGTGAAGAGGGCGATCGCCAGGTTCTTGTCCTGCCTGCCTATATGGGCCGTGTTCATGACTGGAGCGCCGAGAAGACTGTTGTTCTGACGATTCCGCCCGGGGGAGTGCTGCGCCCTTTGAAGCTTGACCTTCCAGCTTATGAAATGACGCAAAATGTACCCGGCGAGATCGAAGTATCTATTGCTGCAGGTGAGCCCGACCGGGTGCTACCTGATATTGAGATCGAATATCCGAAAGGAACTTTTCGGCAGGCGACGATCGGGACGCAAGCGCGCTGGTGGCTCTCCGATCATTTTTTGATCTTCATAAGCATTGCGGGGCCGTTGATTGCAGGCCTGTTCGTCGCATTGAGATTGCGATCCAAGTGGCAGTTGCCTGGGAACTTGGCGGACGTCGATACCAAAGTGGTACGGACCACATCTCCTGCTCTGGCCGCCTATCTGTTCTGGAATTGGAAGGAGGACGCGGCAAAGACCGCGTTTCTGGCTTCTGTCTGCCATCTCGCGGTGAAGCGAAAGTTCCGCATTTCCGGCCTGAATGAAGACGCCGAGGCTTCGGAATTGTCCGCCAAGAAAGCACGAAAAGGCAAGGTGACTGGTGTCAGGTGGTATAGTCTTCCGGCCGCCAGCCGTCTGGTCTTCGAGCAGATCGAGAAAGAAAAGCCTGTCGATGATCGGCGCAGAATTATGCGCGCTTGGAACAATTTGAACGGAGAGCTGCACAAGAAAGTTGTCGAGGAATACGGGCGCTTAAGTAGTGGGGTGGATCGCAGTAAATTGTTGACTGTACTTTCTGTCCTGGTTCTTAGCGTTGGGGTTGCGTATTTTTCGGGTCTATTGCTCTATTCTGTGGCAGTATGCGGTATATTGCTGATGTCTCTTTTTGTCGCGATGGGAATCCTGCGCCCGGAGCGGATCAATTGGCCCAACAATTTTAAGGACGCGTTCGGTTTATATGTAGGTCTACCGGTGTTAGCGATTATTGCGCTGTACCACATCACCACGGCCGAGCTTGTCAGCGAACAGTGGCCATATGTGCTGGCCATTCTCGTTGATATTGCCGCACTTGTTGTCGCTCTCAGGATGAAGCGCATGCCAACACCGACACAACGTCAGCTCCGTAACAAACTGTTGGCGCTAAATCGTTATTTTCTCGGCAAGATAGATGGGCCGAAAATGTCGATAGAACGCTACGAGCGTTGCCTTCCATTCGCCATAGCATTTGGCGCAGACAAACGCTGGACCGAGCGTTTCAATCAGTGGCTGGCGAGCGAGAACATGGATGCCTACGCTCCTGATTGGTTGAAAAAATCCTAGAACTAGCTCTCAGCCTTCAAAGTCTCACGAAATCGGCAGAAGCATTCCCGTGCCATCATGACTTTACTGCGTCGAAGCATTAACGTCCGACCATCAGAGCTGGGAGCGCATTCGCATGTACATAATACTCGCTGTTGTTGTCCTCATCGCACTCTACGTCATCTTCATCTACAACGGCCTCGTCCGTTCCCGGCAGATGGCCGAAGAGGCCTGGTCCGGCATCGATGTACAGCTGAAGCGTCGTGCTGATCTGATCCCGAACCTGATCGAGACCGTCAAGGGCTACGCCGCCCATGAAAAGACCACGCTCGAGGAGGTCGTCGAGCTCCGCAACAGGGCGCAGGCCGTTCCCGCTGGCGATGTTGCCGGCAGGGCGCAGGCGGAAGGTCTGCTCGGCCAGGCGCTCGGCCGGGTGATGGCGCTCGCCGAAGCCTATCCCGACCTCAAGGCCAACCAGAATTTCTCCGAGCTTCAGGCCTCGCTCGAAACGATGGAAAGCGAAATCCAGATGGCGCGCCGCTATTACAACGGCGCGGCCCGCGATCTGAACGTCAAGGTCGAGAGCTTCCCCTCGAACCTCGTCGCCGGCCAGTTCGGCTTCGCCAAGCGCGAATATTTCGAAATCGCCAACGAGGCCGATCGCGCCGTACCATCAGTCAAGTTCTGACCTTTGTCTTTGCACAAAAACTGCTATGAGCAGTCCAACATGGCCGTGCACGGCCGCTGCAATGGACAAAAGAGACAAGCGCAATGAGTAAAGCCAAGCTCACCATCATCCCGCCGGGCAAGCCGCTGGCCGGTCGTGCCGTGCCGCCGGGCTCCAAGTCGATTACCAACCGCGCCCTGCTGCTGGCGGGCCTCGCCAAGGGTACGAGCCGGCTGACCGGCGCGCTGAAGAGCGACGACACGAAATATATGGCCGAGGCGCTCAGGGCCATGGGTGTGCAGATCGACGAGCCCGACGACACGACCTTCGTGGTGACCGGCAGCGGCAAGCTTCATCAGCCGAAAGTGCCGCTCTTTCTCGGCAATGCCGGCACGGCGACACGCTTTTTGACGGCTGCCGTTGCCGCCGTCGAGGGTACTGTTGTAGTCGATGGCGACGAGCATATGCGCAAGCGGCCGATCGGCCCGCTGGTCGCAGCGCTTAAATCGCTGGGCCTGGATGCCGAAGCCCCGACCGGCTGCCCGCCGGTGACCGTGCGCGGCAACGGCCATTTCGCCTCCGGCCGCGTCGAGATCGATGCCGGGCTGTCGAGCCAGTACGTTTCGGCGCTTTTGATGGCTGCACCGCTCGCCAAGCAGGGCGCCAACGCACCTGTCACGATTGCGCTTGCCGGCACTGACATCGGCGCCCGCGGGTATGTCGATCTCACTCTTGCCGCCATGGAAGCCTTCGGCGCCAAGGTTGATCAACTCGATGCCRCGACCTGGCGTGTCGAGCCGACCGGCTATACTGCAGCCGAGTTCGTCATCGAGCCCGATGCATCTGCTGCAACCTATCTCTGGGCGGCCGAAGTGCTGAGCGGCGGCAAGATCGATCTCGGCGTGCCGAGTGATGCTTTCACCCAGCCGGATGCCAAGGCCTACGAGACGATCGCCAAGTTCCCGAACCTGCCGGCCGAAATCGACGGTTCGCAAATGCAGGACGCTGTCCCGACGATCGCCGTGCTCGCCGCTTTCAACGAGACGCCGGTCCGTTTCGTCGGCATTGCCAACCTGCGCGTCAAGGAATGCGACCGTATCCGTGCCCTGTCCACGGGGCTCAACAACATCCGCGAAGGTCTGGCGGTTGAGGAAGGCGACGATCTGATCGTCCATTCCGATCCTGACCTTGCGGGTCAAACGTTGCCGGCCGAAATCGACACCTTCGCCGATCACCGCATCGCCATGAGTTTCGCGCTTGCCGGCCTGAAGATCGATGGCATTACCATTCTCGATCCCGATTGTGTCGGCAAGACCTTCCCTGCTTACTGGCGCACGCTCGCGGAGCTGGGGGTTACCTACAAGGACGAGCCCTGAACAAATCAGGGCTGAGCCGCAACCGGGGGAGGGGACATGGTCCGGCGGTTTTTCGGCATTTGTTTCGTACTGCTGATCGCGCTTTCGGCACGGGCAGCCATAGGCGCCGAATTCATCGCCTCCTTCGATTCCGCCATCCAGCTGGAAAAGAGCGGGGCGATGACGGTGTCGGAAACGATCACCGTCAATGCCGAGGGCGACCGTATCCGGCGAGGCATCTTCCGCGATTTTCCGCTGACCTTCAGGGATGCGGGCGGCCGACGCCGCAGCGTCGATTTCAGCGTCGTCTCGGTCAAGCGCGACGGCCAGGACGAACCCTGGCATACGGAATCCATTTCCGGCGGAATACGCATCTATGCCGGCTCCGAAGACGTCACGATCTCTCCCGGCCGCCACCAATATGTCTTCACCTACAAAACGAACCGTCAGATCCGCTACTTCGACGATCATGACGAGCTCTATTGGAACGTGACCGGCAACGGCTGGATTTTTCCGATCCGCTCTGCAGTAGCGACGGTCACCTTTCCACAGGGCGTTGTGCCCGAAGATGTCACCTTCTTCACTGGCCCCGTCGGTGCAACCGGCAAGAATGCTCGAGCGAGCGTAGACGACGGCCGCCTGGTCGTCGCGACCACCGCGCCCCTCGGCGAAGAGGAGGGGCTGACCTTTGCCGCAAAACTCCCGAAGGGTGCGATCGATCCGCCGAGCGCCGATCAGGAAAGCAGCTGGTGGTTCAGCGACAACCGAGACTATTTCATCGGTTTTGGCGGTCTCATCCTCGTCTTCCTCTATTACACGCGCTCCTGGCTGAAGGTTGGCCGCGATCCGGCGCGTGAGATCGTCGTGCCGCGCTGGGATCCGCCATCCGGCATCTCTCCGGCCCTCGTCAATTACATCGACAACAGAGGCTTTTCCGGCCAGGGCTGGACGGCTCTTTCGGCCACGGCGCTCGATCTTGCCGTGCGCGGTTATGTCAGGCTCGACGACCTCAAGGACTCCATCATCATTCGCCGCACCGACAAGCCGCTCGGCAAGGAGAAGCTCCAGGCTGGCGAGGCGGAACTCCTGAAGGCCGTCGGCGGCAGCGGCGATGCACTCACTATCGACAAGGCCAACGGCGAGAAGGTCAAATCCGTAGGCCAGAGCTTCCGCTCCTCGATCGAACGGGAGCATCGCGGCAAATATTACAATTCCAATGCCGGCTACATCACCGGCGGCGTGATCCTGAGTGCCGCGGCCCYGGTGGCGCTCTTCGTCTTTGGCTCGCTGGAGCCGGATACGATCGCGCTGATGATCATCCCCATCGGCATCTCCGTTTTCCTGTCCGTCTTCGTCGCAGGTTTTGCGAAGGCGCTGCACCGTGGCCGCTCGCTTGTAGGCAAGATTTTCGTGGTCATTGCGATCGCGATTGCGGTCTTCGTAGGATTGAGCATTCTCTCGACCGTCGTGCTGGCGCTCGGCTCTTCGCTAATGGAATTCCACGAAACGCCCATGCTTTTTGCGGTGGGCGGCATCGTGCTGTTCAACATCCTCTATTTCTTCATCATGGGAGCGCCGACGCCGCTCGGCGCCAAGATGACCGCCGGTGTCGACGGCCTGCGGCAATATCTGACACTCGCCGAAAAAGACCGCATGAACATGGCCGGGGCGCCGCAAATGTCGCCGCAGCATTTCGAAACGCTGCTGCCTTATGCCGTAGCGCTCGGTGTCGAAAAGCCGTGGTCGCGCACCTTCGAGACCTGGCTGGCTGCCGCTGCCGCAGGGGCCGCTGCAGCAGCCTATAGCCCCGGCTGGTATTCCGGCAATTTCAACAGCGGCAGCTTTTCGGATCGCATTGGCGGCTTCTCGTCATCGATGGCCTCGACGATCGCCTCCACCATTCCGTCGCCGCCGCCCTCCAGCTCGTCCTCGGGTTTTTCAGGTGGCGGTTCGTCCGGTGGGGGTGGCGGAGGCGGCGGAGGTGGGGGCTGGTAAGCTTTCCTGCTTGACCTTTCGGGCCTTCATGCTTAACCGCCAGACCAACAGGCCAGGCCAACAGGCCAGACCAGCAGCAAGGGGATCAGGCATGAAGGTTCTGTTGATCGGATCGGGTGGACGCGAGCACGCACTCGCCTGGAAGCTGGCGCAATCGTCGCTGATGACGGAATTCTACGCCGCCCCCGGCAATCCCGGCATCGCCGAACATGCGGCACTGGTTGAGCTTGATATCGACGACCACGATGCCGTCATCGCCTTCTGCCGCGAAAAGACGATCGATTTCGTCGTCGTCGGCCCGGAAGCCCCGCTGGTCGCCGGTATTGCCGACGACTTGCGGGCCGCAGGTTTTGCGGTCTTCGGCCCGTCGGCGGGCGCTGCCCAACTCGAAGGCTCCAAAGGTTTCACCAAGGACATCTGCGCGCGGTACAATATCCCTACCGGTGCCTATCAGCGCTTCAACAATGCCCCGAAGGCAAAGGCCTATATCCGTGAGCAGGGTGCCCCTATCGTCGTCAAGGCTGATGGCCTCGCTGCCGGCAAGGGCGTGACCGTCGCCATGACGCTGGACGAGGCACTGGCTGCGGTGGACGATTGCTTCGAGGGTGCCTTCGGCGAGGCCGGGGCCGAAGTCGTCGTCGAAGCCTATCTGGATGGCGAGGAGGCGAGCTTCTTTTGCCTCTGCGACGGGCAGAGCGCTCTGCCGCTCGCGACCGCGCAGGATCACAAGCGCGTCGGTGAAGGCGATACCGGCCCGAACACCGGCGGCATGGGCGCTTATTCGCCAGCACCCGTCATGACAGCCGAGATGACCGAGCGCACGATGAAGGAAATCATCGAGCCGACCATCCGCGGCATGGCCGAAAGCGGCCATGCCTTCAGCGGGGTTTTCTTCGCGGGCCTGATGATCACCGCCAAGGGGCCGGAACTCATCGAATACAATGTCCGCTTCGGCGATCCGGAATGCCAGGTGCTGATGATGCGGCTGAAGAGCGATCTCCTKCCGCTGCTGCTTGCCTGTGCCAACGGCACGCTGGACCAGGTCAAGGCGGAATGGAGCGATGATCCCGCCCTGACCGTCGTCATGGCCTCGAAAGGTTATCCGGGCTCCTATGAGAAGAACACCCCGATCCTCGCACTGCCGGAAGCCGGCGAGGGCGGGAAGGTGTTTCATGCCGGCACATCGCTGAAGGATGGCGCGCTCGTTGCCACCGGCGGCCGCGTCCTGAACGTGACGGCAACGGGCCGCACGGTCGGCGAGGCGAAGGACCGCGCCTATGCCCTGCTGGGCGGGGTGAAATGGGAAAACGGTTTCTGCCGCCGCGATATCGGCTGGCGCGCGGTTGAACGCGAAAAGGCATAGGAAACGGGCAGACAACGGCCTGTTTCGCTAAATTTTTACCCTTTCTTCTGACGGGATGGAAACAAAGCTGCGTTAATCTTGGCTCCTGATGCATCGGACCGAAAAGTGTGAAACGGTTTTCGGACAATCCGATGCTTGAACAAAAACGGAGAGTGGTGGACCGTTTTCCGGCCGCTGCTGTCAAGTGAGACCGGGGTAGCGTTGATGCGTCAGATTTTCCTCAGTGCAGTGTTCCTGCTGGCGGCTGGTTCCGCCATGGCCGCCTCGATCGAAGTGATCGGGCCGAGCAAGCCGAAGGAAGCCGGCAGCATCATCATTGAAACTTGCGGCCATTGCCCGCCGCCTCAGACCGAAGCCTCCAAGAGGGAGTATTCGGTACCGGAGCTGCGCCCCGGCGCTTTCCAGCAGGCCGAAGTCCGTGACATCGACGGCGAGAAGAAGATTTATCGCACCGAAAACTGGATGGGCGGCTCTCCCGTTCTCTTTGTGAGCAAAGCCACCCCAGAACAGATGCTGGCTCTCGCTCCGGTCGTGCCCGCAGAAGGTATCGACAACGAGGCAACGGCGGCCGTGGTCAGCGGCGGTGCGAAACCCATAGCTGCCGGCATGGAACAACCCGTTCCTCTCGACGCTTCCGCCTTCCAGCTCCGTTTCTGACCCGGTTTATCGCATCCACCCGATCAGAGTTTGATCGTTGCACGGACCCACCATGGTGGACTGAAAGTGCCCCTGAAGAGACGCAGGTGTGTTGTTCTCTGTTCAATAAGTATGCGCTAATTTATTTGATTGCAACTATTGATGGTTGCAACCTGTACAAGTCTGCAAGAAGATACCTGTCAATTCTACTAGGCGCGCCGAGTAGAAGTCCTGTGTTTGTTAAAAGATAATTTAATCATTCATTATAATTTTACTTACGGAGGACCGGAGAGTGCATGATTGCGCTAGCTGGGCGCGCGACTCTCGCGCGCAGGTCGGGAGTTGACCGATCCGGGATATTGCTTTTCACCTTTTCCGTGAGGTCAATCATGAAGAAGCTCAAGATTGCCCATCAGCTTTTCGCGCTGGTCGGTGTTTTGATGGCCGCATTTGCAGTCGCAACCTATTTTGAAATCCGTACATCCGAGCAGGCGATCTATGATGAGCGCTTCGATATGCTTCGCACGCAGGTCGAATCGGGCATCTCCGTCCTTAACACCTTCTACGAACGCGAGAAGGCTGGGCAGATGACACATGAGGCTGCCCAAGCCGAAGCCTTCGACATCCTGAAGCGCGTGACCTTCCAGCCATCAGGCTATCTCTTCGGCTTCGACTACAACGTCATCCAGATCTTCCATCCGAGCCCGGTCAATCTCGGCAAGGATATGAGTGGTCAGGTCGACAAGACAGGCGCGAAATTCAGCCAGGCCCTCGTCGACCATGGCAAGGCCGGCGGCGGCCGTACCTACTACTACTGGACCAAGCCCGGTCAGCCGGAAAACCAGGTCTTTCTCAAGGGCGGCTATTCAAAGGCTTTCGAGCCCTGGAAGATTGTCGTCGGCACAGGCGTTTATCTCGATGACCTGCAGGCCAAGGTCAACGAGACGATGTGGAAGGCTCTCACGGCCTGCGCCATCGTCTTCGTCGCCGGCATTGGTGCCGCCTTCTACTTCATCCGCGGCATATCGAACCCGTTGAAGGACGTGCACAACGCGCTTCAGGCGGTTGCCGACGAGAATGTTTCCCTTGATATCCCGCATACCGGCATGAACAACGAAGTCGGCATGATGGCGAAGGCGACGCAGTCGCTGCAGGAAAAGATCCGGGAACGCCACGCGATGTCCGATCGCGAGGCTGCCCAGCAACTGGCTCTCGAAAGCGAGCGCGAAAGCAACCAGCGTCATCAGCAGGACGAGGCGACCGTTCAGGCTCGCGTCGTCAGCACCATCGGCCAGGCGCTTGAGCAGATCGCCCGCGGCGACCTGACGGTGCGCTGCGCCGATATCGGCCAGAAGTATGCGGCCCTGCGCGACAACTTCAACGATGCGCTCTCGCATCTGGAGGCCGCCATGGCCCAGGTCAGCGCCAAGGGCGGTGATATCGGCGTGGCCAAGGAAGAAATCCGCCGCGCCTCCAACGAACTGTCGCAGCGCACCGAGCGCCAGGCCGCAAGCCTGGAAGAAACCTCGGCTGCTCTCGATGAGCTGACCGTTGCCGTCCGCCAGACGGCCGACGGTGCCCATGAAGCCAGCAAGCGGGTTCACTCGGTCTCGACCGAAGCCACCCACAGCGATGCGATCGTCACCCAGGCCATCGAAGCCATGAGCGGCATCGAAAAGTCCTCGTCTGAGATCACCAAGATCATCGGCGTCATCGACGAGATCGCTTTCCAGACGAACCTGCTGGCGCTCAACGCTGGTGTCGAGGCAGCGCGTGCCGGCGAAAGCGGCAAGGGCTTTGCCGTCGTCGCCCAGGAAGTGCGCGAACTGGCCCAGCGCTCTGCCGCTGCTGCCAAGGAGATCAAGGATCAGATCGCCCGTTCTTCCAGCCAGGTCGACCATGGTGTCCGTCTCGTCGGCGAGGCAGGCGAAGCGCTGAAGCGCATCTCCGACCAGATCAAGGCTGCCAACGAGATCGTCGCCAAGATCGCCCACAGCGCCTCCGAACAGGATACGACGCTGCGCTCGATCTCGTCCTCGATGAACCAGCTCGATGCCGCCACCCAGCAGAACGCCGCCATGGCCGAAGAGACCACGGCATCGGCCGAAACGCTGGCTGCCGACACCGACGAACTGCTCGGCCTTATCAGAGGCTTCCGCATCAGCTCTACCGGTGTCGCCCCCGCCATGCATCAGGGTCGCCGCGCCGCTTAAAGACGGCGCGCAGACATCAGGCCTTTTCATCACCAAAATATTAGCGGCCGCCGGTTTCCCCGGCGGCCGTGTTCTTTTGTGCGAAGATGCTCGGAAAGCGCCCCATGCTCGGCGCCGCATCGGAAATGCACGTCCGGAACCAGCGCTGCGCTGGATGGGTATCGTTGCGCCGATGCCATGACATGACAAAGGGGATGCTGCCGAGCGAGAGGGGCGGCTCCAGCAAGACGAGTTCGTCCAAATGGCCCGAGGCCGCCACGACGCCAGCCATCAAGGTGGCAATCATATCCGAGCGGGCGATCAGCAGCGGCGCGGCATACATATTGGGAAGGGTCAGCGCGAGCCGCCGTTGAAGCCCTTTTTTCGCCAGCGCCGCATCGACATGGCCGAAGCGCTCGTTCTCCGGCGAGACCAACAGGTGCGGCAGAGCCAGAAAAGCATCGAGATCCAGCGGGTTCTTCGCCGTCGGATGATCTTTCCTGACAATGCAGATGAAGCGCTCTTCGAATAGCGACTGGGTCAGAATGCGGCCCGTCTTGGTCGAGGGCACGCCGACCGTTACATCGACCTCTCCGGCATCCAGCAGATCGATGGCGTCATCACGGGCACTGAAATTCCTGACATGCAACGTGGCACTCGGAGCCGCCTCGGCCAGCCGGGCAACGAGCTGCGGCAGAAGCGCGAAGGTCGGGTGATCGGAGAGGCCGACCGTGAAGGCGGCAGATGAGGTCGAGGGGTCGAATGCCTGGGTGAAATCGAGGGTGCGCTGGATCTCGGCAAGCGCCCGCGACAGCGGCTCGGCGAGATCAAGAGCTCGCGGCGTCGGCTGTAGACCCTGCGGTCCACGCACCAGCAGCTCGTCTTTCAGAAGACCGCGCAATCGCGCCAGCGCAGCACTCATGGCCGGCTGCGTCCGGCCGATGCGGATGCCGGCCTTCGTTACGCTGCGCTCCTTCATCAAGGCGTCGAAGGCGACAAGCAGATTGAGATCGATGCCGTGTAAATCCATGACATGGATGAATGCATATACTTGATATCAATTTCAAGCATGTTCCTCATGCCGTTAGGCTTGCCGGGTCGCAACGCAAACCAGGCAGGAGTTCATCATGCCATTCGCAAACTACAAGTTTCCCGAGGGTACTCTGACTGCAGAGCAGAAGGAGGATATCATCCTCAGGACGACGGCCATGTTCGTCGATTTTTTCGGAGAGGGCGTTCGCCCCTACACAATGGTTCTGGTCGATGAAGTCGTCGATGGCGGTTATGGCCGAGCCGGCGAAACCCTGACCATCGCCAAGATGCGAAAGGAACGATGAGCGCAAAGCAAAATGGGGCCGGAAGGCCCCATTTTTGTTATCGGCTGGCTCAGCCGGCGATCTTCGAAAAGTCTGCAACCGTTCCGGTCGCCGCACGGATCATCCGCAGCAGAGCGAGACGGTTGGCGCGGATCGCGGCATCCTCGTCATTGACCAGCACATCGGTGAAGAAGCGGTCGACGGGAGCGCGCAGCTTCGACAGCGCTTCCATCGCCGAGCGGAAGTCTTCATGCGCAACGGCGCCGGCAGCTTCCGACGAAGCCTTGGTGATGGCGGCGAACAGTTCCTTCTCGGCGTCGAGCTTCAAGAGCGCGCTCGAAACGCCATCGGCAACCACGGTGCCCTTCTTCTCCTCGGCGGCCAGAAGCTGTGTGGCGCGCTTGGTGCCGGCAAGCAGATTGATGCCGTCCTCTGACGTGATGAAGGCCGTCAGTGCCTCTACCCGGCGGGCAACCATCAGGAGGTCGTCGGCCTCAGGCGTCAGCACCGCATCAATGAGATCGTGACGCGCGCCCTGTTCGCGCAGATAGACCTTCAGGCGGTCGTGGAAGAAGGAAAGCAGATCGAACTGCCGCGACAGGTCATCGATGGCAACATTGGCGCCGATATCCATATCGATACGCTGCATATGCGAGATGATGCGCGGCAAAAGCGTCACGCGGGCGCGCTTTTCTAGCAGGATGCGGATGATGCCGAGCGCCGCACGGCGAAGCGCAAACGGGTCCTTCGAGCCGGTAGGCTTCTCGTCGATTGCCCAGAAACCGATGAGCGTATCGAGCTTGTCGGCCAGCGCTACTGATATCGCCACCTTGTCGTCGGGAACGCGGTCGGACGGACCCTGCGGCTTGTAATGGTCTTCGATCGCGGTGGAAACGGAAATGTCTTCGCCCTGCAGCGCCGCATACTTGCGACCCATCACGCCTTGCAGTTCCGGGAATTCGCCGACAGCTTCGGTGCGCAGGTCCGCCTTGCAGAGAACGGCGGCGCGATCCACCACCTTGTAGTCGGCGCCAACAGGCATGGCGATCTTGGCGGCCATTGCCCGGATGCGTTCGACGCGATCTCCCTGTGTACCGAGCTTGGCATGGAAGGTGACGTTTAGTGCATCGAGCTTGGCCATGCGCTGGTCGAGCGGCTTGGAAAGGTCGAGGCCGAATTTCTTGGCGGAAGCTTCCAGCGTTTCGAGGTCCGGCAGATTGCCCTGGTCGCGCTTCCAGAAATGCAGCGCGTCCGACAGGCGCGCGCGCACGACCTTGCCGTTGCCGTGAACGATTTCCTTGCCGCCATCCGTCGCCTGGATATTCGAGACGAGAATGAACTTGTTCGAAAGCGTCTCTTCACCCTGTTTGCGAGTGACGAAGCACTTCTGGTTGGTCTTGATGGTTAGGCGAATGATCTCCGACGGGATCGAAAGATAGTCCTCCTCGAAGGAGCCCATCAGCACCTGCGGCCATTCGACGAGGCCGGAGACTTCTTCCAGCAGGCCCTCGTCCTCGACCAGTTCCAGCCCGCTCGCAAAGGCGATGTCGCGGGCGTCATGCAGGATGATGTCCTTGCGCCGCTCTGCATCGAGGATGACCTTCGCCTTTTCGAGGCTCGCGACGTAATCGTCGAAGCGCTTGACGGTGATGGCTTCGGGCGCATGGAAGCGGTGGCCGTAGGTCACGTTGGAAGCGACGATGCCGTCGATTTCGAAGGGAATGACGACCGTTTCTTCATGTTCGGTGCCGAAGGTGCAGACGATCGACTGCAGCGGGCGAACCCAGCGCAGTGAACCTGGCTGCGAGGAGGCCTTGCCCCAGCGCATCGACTTCGGCCACGGGAAATCCTTGATGATACCGGGCATCACGTCGGCGATGATATCTTCAGCGCCGCGACCGGGCTTGGAGATGACGGCGACGTAGAAATCGCCCTTCTTAGGATCGCTGACGACCTGTGTTTCGGACACGGAGGAAAGGCCGGCGCCGCGCAGGAAGCCTTCGATCGCCTTTTCGTTGGCGTCGGTGCGCGGTCCCTTGCGCTCTTCGCGGATATCGGCGGAGCGTGCCGTCAGGCCGTGAATGTCGAGCGTCAGGCGGCGCGGCGTCCAGTATTCGCGCGCACCCTCATAGGTCAGTCCTGCTTCCACCAGTGCATCGGTCAAGAGCTTCTTGAGATCGCCGGCGGCCTTGCGCTGCATGCGGGCGGGGATCTCTTCGGAGCGAAGTTCGAGAAGCAGGTTCGGCATGGTACTCTTTTCCTAGCGCCCGCAGGGCAGGGCGATCCAAAATGGTCGCCTCTGCTACCAAAGAATGCCGCATCTGCACAACCGCAAAAACAGGAAGAAGAAAGCTCAATTGTGCCTCAGTCGTCATGCTTAAATCGGCCCAAGGGCTGTCTTGCGCTGTGGAAAGCGGCGGCAGGCATTGCCTTGCCGCTTTTCGCCGCTATGGTCCGCCAACCCTAATAAGTGCAGGAAATCTCATGGCCGCTGATCTTCGTTCGCTCGCAGCAAGTATCTCCGCCGAAATCAACGCCCGGCCCGATCAGGCCAAGGCGGCGATCGAGCTGCTGGACGAGGGCTCGACGGTGCCGTTCATCGCGCGCTACCGCAAGGAAGTGACGGGCGGGCTGGATGATACGCAACTCCGCACGCTGGCCGAGCGTCTCGTCTATCYGCGTGAGCTCGAAGCCCGCCGCGATGCGATCATCGGATCCATCACCGGCCAGGACAAGATGAGCGCGGAGGTGATGGGGAAGCTCACCGCCGCCACGACCAAGGCCGAGCTTGAGGACCTCTATCTTCCCTACAAGCCGAAGCGCCGCACCCGCGCCGAGATTGCCCGCGAGCGCGGCCTCGGTCCGCTTGCAGAAGCCATCCTCGCTGACCGCAGCAAGGAGCCGGCAGCACTGGCCGAAGCTTCCATCACCGCCGACGTGCCCGACGTGAAGACGGCACTCGAAGGCGCGCGTGACATCGTTGCGGAAGGTTTTGCGGAAAATGCCGACCTGCTCGGCAAGCTGCGCGCCCATATGCGCGGTGCAGCCCTTCTCAAGGCCAGGGTCGTGGATGGCAAGCAGGCGACCGGCGAAAAATTCTCCGACTATTTCGATCATTCCGAACGTTGGGCGACCGCGCCCGGCCACCGCGCGCTTGCCATGCTGCGCGGTTGGAACGAGGAGGTGCTGACGCTGACGATCGAGGCGGATGCCGAGATCGCCTCGCCGAACAAGCCGGTCGAGCGCATGATCGCCGCCGCCTACGAGATTGGCGCCAGCCGCCCCGGCGATCGCTGGCTGATGGATGTCGCAAGCTGGACTTGGCGCGTGAAGCTTTCCATGTCTCTTTCGCTCGACCTGATGCGCGAACTGCGCGAAAGGGCGGAGGAAGAGGCGATCCACGTTTTTGCCCGCAATCTCAAGGATCTGCTGCTGGCAGCACCCGCCGGCTCCCGCGCTACGATGGGCCTCGATCCGGGCATCCGCACCGGCGTCAAGGTCGCGATCATCGACGGTACCGGCAAGCTGCTCGATACGACCACCGTCTATCCGTTCCCGCCGAAGAATGATGTGCGTGGCACGCAGGCCGAGCTTGCCTCCCTCATTCGCAAGCACAATGTCGATCTGATTGCGATTGGCAACGGCACCGGCAGCCGCGAGACGGAAAAGCTGGTGGCCGATATGCTGGCGGCACTTCCGGCGCCGAAGCCCACCAAGGTCATCGTTTCGGAAGCCGGTGCTTCGGTCTATTCAGCCTCGGAAACCGCTGCTGCAGAATTCCCGCAGCTCGACGTTTCGCTGCGCGGCGCCGTCTCCATCGCCCGCCGCCTGCAGGATCCGCTGGCCGAGCTCGTCAAGATCGAGCCGAAATCGATCGGCGTCGGTCAGTATCAGCATGATGTCGATCAGACGAAGCTCTCCCGCTCGCTCGATGCAGTCGTGGAAGATGCCGTGAATGCCGTTGGCGTCGATCTCAACACCGCTTCCGCGCCACTCTTGGCGCGCGTTTCCGGTCTCGGACGCTCGATCGCCGATGCGATCGTTCTGCATCGCGACGAGAACGGCGCTTTCGAAAGCCGCAAGGATCTGTTGAAGGTCGCCCGCCTCGGCCAGCGCACCTTCGAGCAGGCGGCGGGCTTCCTGCGCATCCGTGACGGCAAGGAGCCGCTCGATGCCTCTTCCGTGCATCCGGAAGCCTATGGCGTGGCAAAGAAGATCGTCGCCGCTTGCGGCCGTGATCTGCGGTCGCTGATGGGCGACAGCGCCGCCCTGAAGGCGCTCGATCCACGCAAGTTTATCGACGAGAAGTTCGGCTTGCCGACGGTCAAGGATATCATTGCCGAGCTGGATAAGCCGGGCCGCGACCCGCGCCCGAGCTTCAAGACTGCGACCTTCGCGGAAGGCATCGATGAAATCAGCGACCTGAAGCCGGGCATGGTGCTGGAAGGCACCGTCACCAATGTCGCGGCCTTCGGCGCCTTCGTCGATATCGGCGTGCATCAGGATGGCCTGGTACATGTTTCGCAGCTTGCCGACCGCTTCATCAAGGATCCTCACGAAATCGTGAAGGCGGGCGATGTGGTCAAGGTTCGCGTCGTCGAAGTCGATGTAAAACGCAAGCGCATCGGCCTTTCGATGCGCAAGGATGACGGCGCTCCGACGGGTTCTCCGCGTGGTGAGTCGCGCGGAAATGCAGGCTCGCCTCCGCAGCAGGACCGCCGTCCCGCATCGGCGAAGCCGCAGAGCCAGGGCGCCTTCGGCGCGGCGCTTGCTGAAGCCATGAAGCGAAAATAAGGGCTTAGCCCTCAAGTTTGCAAAAATGTCACACTTTGGCAATTGAATTTGCGGAGTGCTAAATCCGGCGCTTGTAAGGCAGCGAAGAGCTATTAAGTTGATGTGACCATCCTGTCACATTTGCGAGGCGTCCATGGCGTCGGCATTCTTATCGATTGTCCAAAAAATTGTCCGAAAGGGTTCTTTGGCCCTTACTCTTGCCAATGGCGAGACCCACACGATTGGCAATGGCACCGGTAATCCGGTTGCCGTTCGTCTTGCCGATCAGGAAGCCGAGGATGCGATCCGTCGCGATCCGACGCTGAAGCTCGGCGAAATGTATATGGAAGGCCGGTTCATTCTCGAACAGGGCAACATTTACGACTTTCTCTCTCTGGTGAAGCAGAACACCACCAACGAAATCTTCGATTTCAAGATGGCTGCCCTGCTGATGGGGCGCATCGCCATGCAGCAATTAAAGAGCCGCATGCCGGTCAACCATAACAAGCGTAATGTCGCCCACCATTACGACCTCTCCGAAAAGCTCTTCGAGCTCTTCCTTGATGAGGACTGGCAGTATTCCTGCGCCTATTTCGATCCGCCTGATATCAGCCTGGAGGAGGCGCAGGTTGCCAAGAAGCGCCATATCGCGGCAAAGCTTATGCCGCAGCCGAACCAGCGAGTGCTGGAGATCGGTTCGGGCTGGGGCGGGATGGCGATGTATCTGGCGGAATCGACGCCCGGCCTCGATGTCACCGGCATCACGCTCAGCGAAGAGCAGCTGAAGATCTCACGTGAACGGGCGCAGGCACGCGGCCTTGCCGATCGTGTCCGCTTCGAGCTGCAGGACTATCGCTACCTGACCGGCAGGAAGTTCGACCGCATTGTCTCGGTCGGCATGTTCGAACATGTCGGCATCGGCAATTACGGCAGCTTCTTCAAGAAGGTGCATGAGCTCCTGGATGACAACGGCATCATGCTGCTGCATTCGATCGCGCGTCCGAAGCCGAGCTTTGCCACAAACGCCTTCATCGAGAAGTACATCTTCCCGCAAGGCTATATTCCCTCGATCGCCGAGACGCTGGTGCCGGTCGAAAAGGCTGGACTGCTGACCCGCGATGTCGAAGTGCTGCCGCTGCATTACGCCTATACGCTGCGCCACTGGCGGGAGCGCTTCGTGGCCCGCAAGGCGGAAGCCGTCGCACTTTACGACGAGAACTTCTTCCGCATGTGGGAGTTCTATCTGGCCGGTTCCGAGATCGGCTTCCGCTGGGACGAACTCTTCATCGAGCAGATCCAGATCACCAAGAACCAGTTCGCGACGCCCGATAACCGGAACTATATTCCGGAGAACGAGGCGAAGCTGAAGGAATTCGAGGCGACGCGGCCACCCCTGGAGAAGTTCACCTTCTGACATCAAAAGCGCGGCTCGGCCGCGTTTTTTCTTTTGGAGAGACGGACATGAGCAGCGCATTTCCAGAAATCACCCTCGTGCGCCACGGCGAAACGGCATGGTCGCTATCCGGCCAGCACACCGGCCGCAGCGATATTCCGCTCACCGCCAATGGCGAGGCGGCGGCCCGCGCGCTCGCTCCGCGGCTCGCAGGTCTTTCCGTCTCCGCCGTCTGGTCCAGTCCCTCCCAACGGGCGCGCAACACCTGCACGCTCTCCGGGTTCGGGGAGGGGGCGATCATCAAGCCCGATCTCGCCGAATGGGATTACGGTGCCTATGAGGGCATTACGACCAGGGAAATCCTCTCGAAGCGCCCCGGCTGGCAGCTTTTCCGCGATGGTTGCCCGGATGGAGAAGCCGTAAAGGATATCGGCGCCCGGGCGGATCGCATCATCGCCGAACTGCGCCAACTCAATGCGCCGGTCCTGATCTTTTCGAGCTCGCATTTCCTGCGCGTGCTCGGCGCGCGCTGGCTCGGCCTGCCGCCGGAAGACGGCTCGCGCTTTATTCTCGATACGACGAGCATCAGCGTTCTCGGCTACGAGCACGATCTGACGGAACCGGTCATCCGCCGCTGGAACCAGAAGTAATTTCCGATCCCCTCGATCTCGCTCTCTTGGTTAAGAATGAGGTAACACCCTCTCTATAAATGTACCGATCGCCGCCGTCCGCGGCCGTTCTTGTATTGCGTTTTCTGGAGTGCGGATGTGTTTAATCGATCAGTCGTATCGATCTCTTTAGTTATTGCCCTTGCCTCTTTCGGCACTGCCTCCGCCCAGGAAGGCGGTCACTGGTGGTCCGGCGACTGGTATTTGAAGGTCGGCGTATCAGGCTTTTCCGCACCGAAGTTCGAGGGTGCGTCGAGCAACGAATTCAAGTTCAGCCCGCTGATCTCGATCGGCCGGCAGGGCACCGGCCCGCGCTTTTCCTCGCGCAACGACAATCCCTCCTTCGCTCTTGTCGACAATGGCGGCTTCCGCGCCGGTATCGTCGGCCGCTATGTGCCGGAGCGTGACGAAGGCGACGACAAGGATCTGCGCGGCCTGAAGAAGGTCAAGTGGGGCGCCGAAATCGGCGGCTTCGCGGAAGTCTACCCGACCGACTGGTTGCGCGCCCGCGCCGAAGTTCGTCAGGGCATCCGCTCCCATGACGGCCTCGTGGCCGACGTTGCGATCGACGCCTTTACCGATATCGCACCCGACCTGCAGCTTTCCGGTGGTCCGCGCGCCACCTTCGCAACGGGCGGCTATTTCGACTCCTATTACGGCGTCAACGACCAGCAGGCGGCTGCAAGCGGTCTGACGCCCTACGATCCCTCGGCCGGCCTGCAGTCTTATGGCGTAGGCACAGCGCTGACCTGGAATGCGACGGAGAATCTCTCGACGAGCGCCTTCGCGGAATACAAGCGCCTTGCCGGTCCGGCCGCGGATAGCAGCCTTGTTCGCGAGAAAGGTTCGAAGAACCAGTTCCTGATCGGCTTGTCTGCGAGCTACAAGTTCAATTTCACGCTGAACTAAGCGGGTTGGGTGATCATACCCAACCGCCATCGACGATGAACTGCTGGCTGGTGCACATGGCGCTGTCGTCAGCGGCGAGAAACAGTGCCATGCGGGCGATGTCGGAAGGCTGCAGCCTGTCGGGCAGGCACTGGCGCTCGGCGATCTGTCGTTCGCCGGCTTCCGTCAGCCACAGGCGCATCTGCCGCTCGGTCATGACCCAGCCGGGCACCATGCAGTTGACGCGGATGCGTTCGGGGCCGAACTCCCGTGCAAGCGCCCGCGTCATCCCCCAGATCGCCGCTTTTGCCGTCACATAGGCCGGGCAATCCGGATCGCCCACCATCCAGGTGATCGAGCCGAAATTGATGATCGAGCCGCCGCCGAGCACCTTCATGAAGGGCCGGGCGGCCTGAGCGGCGAAGAATTGATGGCGTAGGTTGATCGCCATGCGGTCATCCCAATAGGCGACGGTCACGTCCTCTGTCTGGTGTCGGTCGTCGTTGCCGGCATTGTTGCAGAGCACCTGAAGCGGGCCGTTCTGCGCGACGGCTTTTGCGATCGCGCGCTTAAGCGAGTCGATATCGCGCAGGTCGCAGGCAAGAAAGAGCGGTGCGGTGTGACCATCAGCCTCTATCGCACCGACGAGTTCACGGCCGCTCTCCTCAGCAATGTCGACGAAGGCGACCCGGCTGCCCTGGGCGCAGAAGTGCCGTACGAGGCTTTCGCCGATGCCGCTCGCCCCGCCGGTGATAAACACGCTTCGGCCTCGGAGGCTCGGATAGCTGGCATAGGTCGCAAGGTTGTTGCTGGCATCTGGGCTCATCGGGGATCTCCGGAAAGTGTCGTAAGGCTGGTGGGCCGCGCACGAAGGTGCTGCCCGACTGTATCAAACGGAAGACGCCGCAGGCACCCGGGAGGCGCTGCGGCGTCTTTTTTCAACGGTGTCCGGAGCGCGACCTGCGGCGGACTTCAGGTCCGGCTCAGAAGCTCACGTTGAAATTGACCTTCAAGGCATGATCCTGGGTCTCGCCTGCGATCTGACCGGCATAGGATGCGCCGATCGTCGCGTTTTTCGCGAGGTTGAAGTCCAGGCCGGCTTCCATGGTCAGCGCATTCTCGGCAATCGGCGCACCGACGGAATCGAAGCTTGCGCCGGTGTTGAAGGCGAGCTTGGAGCTCGGCGTGACATCGCCATAGGCGTGCCGCCAGCCGAGCATGCCGCGCACGGTCGCCTTGGTATCCTGCAGATCGATAGCGGTCGAAGCGCGAATGCCGAACGTGGTGAAAGCGGTGTCCATAGTGGACGATCCGGTTGACAGTGCTGCGATCGTGCCGCCTTCTTCCGAGAAGGCGTCGCTCTTCAGGCGGGCATAAGCGAGGTTGGCGAAGGGCTCGAAAGCGGTATCTTCAAAATCCATCCGGTAGGCCAGTTCCGCGAAAGCCTGGGTGGTGCGGGCGTCGTAGTCGGCCGACAGGGTCTCGTTGAAGGCTGGGAACACGACATGGCGCTTGGTGCTGATGTCATGCGAAGTATAGAAGACGCCCGTTCGGAAGCCGAGCGGTCCCCATTGCGTGCCGCCATAGACACCGAGATGGACGTTGTCGCTCGAGCCGGATGACGTGCGGGCGTCGACATCGAAACTGGTATTGCTGTAGCCGGCCATCGCCCCGAAACGCCATGTCCCGGCCGCCGCGTCGGCGCCGAAGACGATGCCGCCGGTCGAGTGGTCGAAATCGGCGGCGTAGCCCGCTCCCTCGGTCGTGCTCTTGGCGCCGATCGCCTGGCTCCAGATGGCGAGGCCTTCGGTGTTGCTGATCGCGCCTGTCAAACCGTTCTCGTCGTAAGAGGTGACCTCCGACGTCGGCGTGCCCACTGCGCTGAACGCTGAGCGGAGGCGCTGGCCGACCGCATCGTCGAGATAGAGGCTGTCCTGGATGAAGGCGCCCTTGACGCTGGAATGCACCTCGCCGGAGAGCGCATTGCCGTAGGGCCGCAGATAACGATAGAAGCCGATGGACTCGTCGAGCAGCGGATCGGGCTGTTCGCGGTTGATGACATAAAGCGACCAGCCATCCTTGGTCCAGCCGAAAGAGAGACCCTCGACTTCCTGGTCGCCGGGAGTGTCGAGCTGGCCGATCTCTTCCACTTCGCCTGTCGTCAGATTGGCGCGGTAGAGCGATTTTGTATCGCTTTCGGTGGAGAAATACATCCAGCCGTCGAGGATCTTGCCGCCCTGTGCCTGGTCGATCGTCCTCGAAAGGGGGATGTACTGCTTGAAGGAGCCGTCGGAGAGATTGTAGACCGCGATCTCCGTGGAATTGTCATAGGCCATGCCGTAGAGGAGGCCCTTCTTGGCATCCACGGCCACCCAGCTCGCAACGTCATGCGTGCCGTGCGGAGGGGTCAGGGCGAAATACTTGCCCGTGTAGGTCATGTCGCTCGCGTTATAGATCGCAAAGACCGGCGTGTTGTATTTCTCGCCGGTGACGGGATCGCGGGTGCTGGTGTCCAGCGAGATGTAAAGGTATCCGTCGGCGTAATCGATGTCGCCGATATGGTTGAGGCCTCTGGGCGCACCGGCAAACGGGTTGGCGAGAGCCGGGTCGATCGCACTGTTGTCGCGCGTTATCGTGTTGAAGTTGCCGTCCACCTTGTCCAGCGCGTTCGTGCCGGAAAAGTACCAGTTCTTGCCGTCGGTCGTCACACCCTGACCGCGATAAGTGATGGGATCATCGGTGAATGTAAACTTCTCGACCATGATCCAGGGCTCGACGGCATAAGCGGGCATGGCCGTCGTACAGAGGAGGGCGGTGAGGAGGAGCGGTCTTGCCGCTTGCGCCATGGGCGCCCTGGTTGAGGGACCTCTGGTCATAAATGGCATTTCGAGTTTCCTTTTCGTAGGGCAAAGGCTGCCTGATCGCAGCCGAGAAGGACCGCCGACCTGATGCGGGCAGCGGCGGTGAAGGCGGCGTGATGAAAGCGCAGTGATCCGATCGACGGGCCTCGAGGGCCGGTCGGTCGCGATGCTTTCATGGAGAATGGGGCGCGTGCTGGTTCAGCGCGCGCAGTCGAACCTATCGAAAATGCGATTATACATTTGCGATATTCGATTTATAAATCGCGTCATTTTCGATTTTCGAAAATATATACGCTGAAGTAATAAATAAAAGTCGAGATCTAGGCTCGAGATATTGTCAGTAAATCCATAATAAAGCTTCCATTTATTGGTTTTTTATTCTAATTAAACATGAGTATTAGGGTTTATTTGTATATTGTGAGTTGACGTCACTGAAGCGACTGTTCTATGAGGGCGGTAATAGGGGAGCGATGTGACAATAGTATGAATAGTATGAAGAATAGGAAGAATGCGAAAGCTCGATCTGCGGCTTTCGTGGCGCCATCGCGCATGGAGGGGATGACCGGCAGCAGCCTTCACACGAGGGTGCTCAACGAGATCGGCCAGAGCATCGTGCGAGGCGATCTTTTGCCCGGCGATCCGTTGCCGAATGCGGATGATTGGAGTGCCGCGCATGGAGTGAGCCGCACCGTGCTGCGTGAAGTGATCAAGGTCCTGGCAGGCAAGGGCATGGTGGAATCGCGCCCGAAGATCGGCACCCGCGTGCGTCCACGCAAGGATTGGAATTTTCTCGATCCGGATGTGCTCTTGTGGCGCTACGGCGGAAGAACCACAGCCGAAGACGCCCGCTCGCTTTTCGAGTTGCGTCGTGCGATCGAGCCGACGGCTGGTGCGCTGGCGGCCGAACGCGCCACTCCGGCAGAGATCGAGCATTTGCGTGGTCTGCTCGCCGATATGGAGCGGGCGGGCGATGATGGCGCGCGGTTTGCGGTGCCGGACCTCGCGTTTCATCAGGCGATCCTGCGCATGTCCGGCAATGAATTGATCGGTTCGCTGGCGGCGCTGATCGAGACAGCGCTGGTGATCAGTTTTCGGCTTTCCGACGACAATCCGCAGGGGCAGAGTCATTCGCTGCCCCTGCATCAGCAGGTCGTGGAGAGCATGGCAAATCGCGATTCCGCCGGCGCGAGCAAGGCCCTGGTTTCTTTACTGGATGGAGCCGAAAACGACGTGAAGCGTGCGCTGGCTGCGCGTCAGCGATAGATATGCCGGCCGACCGGTGATCCGATGAACTCTCCTTCGTTCCACAGGGCAGGAGCCTTGCGACATGAAGCGGATACGATCGGGCCGCAGATGGCGCAGCTCGCCGGCGATGGAGTCTTGACCATATGTGCTGCCCGTCGCTAGATGGCCGCATGCAACAGATTGACGGTCTTAACGGGCGCGTTGCCGATGCGCCCTCGGATAATTGGGTTTATCGCATCCTGCCGCCCTGGCTGTGGCCTTATGCGCAACTGGCCCGTTGGGACCGGCCGATCGGCTGGCAGCTCCTCATGTGGCCGTGCTTCTGGTCGGCGACGCTCGCTGCCAACGCCGCAATCGAGCCGCGGGTCTTCTCCGGCGCCCTGCTGCTCTACCATCTGCTCCTGTATTTCCTCGGAGCTGTCGCCATGCGCGGGGCCGGCTGCACCTATAATGACCTTGTCGACCACGAGATCGACATGCAGGTGGCGCGCACCCGCTCGCGTCCGCTGCCCTCGGGTCGTGTGACGCATCGGCAGGCAAAGATATTCATCGGGCTACAGGCGCTGGTCGGCCTGTTCGTGCTGTTGCAGTTCAACTGGTTTGCCGTGCTCCTTGGCGTGTTGTCACTTGGCATCGTTGCGCTCTATCCCTTTGCCAAGCGCTTTACCGACTGGCCTCAATTCTTCCTCGGCCTTGCCTTTTCCTGGGGCGCGCTCATGGGCTGGGCAGGGATTTTCGGCAGCCTCTCCTTCTCTGCCTTCCTGCTTTACCT